>NZ_JAHBDB010000020.1:0-88031 GCF_019956105.1 Pseudomonas sp. BF-RE-25 | reverse complement strand
TGCCCTCGCTCCGGTCCTGCTCCGTGGGCCCGCCGCCATCGGCCATCCATGGCCGGGGGCGGCTAACCCGGCATCCATGCCGGGTTGCCCACTGCGCAGAACCTGCGCTCGGCCTCTCGAGGGGGCGCTCAGATCAAAAGCGGAAGGCGAGCTAACGCTCGGCCTGATGAGTGGTGAAAAGCAAAAGCGTATGGGGTTCCCTGTAGGAGCCGGCTTGCCGGCGAAAAACGTCTGGGCGACGCGTTCATTCAGGCAGCACGCGTTATCGTTGACGTCCATCGCCAGCAAGCTGGCTCCTACAATTTTGAATCGTGTGAACCCAATCCCCGTGTAGAAGCCGGCTTGCTGCGGGCGGCGTTCCGACGATAGCGGTGGGTCAGCGACACATGTATCGCCTGAACGGACGCCATCGCCAGCAAGCCGGCTCCTACAGGGGGATGCGTGCGATCAAAGAGCCAGGTCGGCTGGCAGGCCGCCTCGCTTTTGCTTTTGCTTGGTTTTTGATTTTGATCTGCCCCGTCGGGAGGCCGAGTGGAGGTTCTGCGCAGTGGGCAACCCGGCATGGATGCCGGGTTAGCCGCCCCCGGCCAGGGATGGCCGATGGCGGCGGGCCCACGGAGCAGGACCGGAGCGAGGGCATGGCGAGCATTAGCGAGCCACCGTACGTCAGGGGCAAAGCCTTTTGGTTCCTTTTCGGCGTTTGGAAAAGGGACTCGCCGTAAGGGCGAAACCATAAGCAGCCGTTACCGCAGCAATGGATATGCACACCATCAAAAAACGCGCCCGACACACAACCTTCGCGGGCAAGCCTCGCTCCTACAGGTTCCAACGCCAAACTCAGGCCAGGCTTTTGCTGACCACTTCAAACACATCGCTGGACAGTTGACCCGAAGCACGAATCCGCTCCAGCTCCCCTTTCATCAACGCCTGACGAGCATCGTCGTATTTGCGCCAGCGCGTCAGCGGCGCCAATTGGCGAGAAGCAATCTGCGGGTTGAACCCGTTCAGTTCGATGACCAGATCCGCCAGAAAGCGATACCCCGAACCATCCGCCGCATGGAAGTTGATCAGGTTCTGCCCGGCAAACGCACCGACCAGCGCCCGCACCTTGTTCGGGTTCTTGATGTTGAACGCCGGATGCTGCATCAACTGACGCACCCGCTCCAGCCCACCCGGCAACGTACTGCCCGCCTGAACGCTGAACCATTGATCCATGACCAGCGGATTGTCCTTGAAGTGCTCGGCAAAACCGGCCAGCGCCAGGACTTTTTCTTCTTCGAACGGCGAATTCACCAACACCGCCAATGCCGTCAGGCGCTCGGTCATGTTGTCGCTGGTCTCGAACTGCTCAAGCGTCGCCGCCATTACTTGCGATTGACCACTGAGCATCAGGTACGACAGCGCAATGTTCTGCAAGGCGCGACGGGCAAAGTGCTCGGCTTCGGCAATGTACGGGGTTTGTTTCGACAGAGCGCGGTTGGCCTGGTAACGCGACCACAACGCCTCGAACAAACCGTCTGCCAATGCCTTGCGGGCAAACTCGCGAGCGATGTGGATGGCATCAACATCAGCCACTTCGCTGATCTCGGTCAGATACGCCTCACCCGGCAGCGAGAGCATTTCGGCGACCATCGCCTGATCCAGCGTCTCATCCGACAGCACCGTGCGCAAGGCCGAAATCAGGCGCTGATCCAGCACCAGTTTCTCACCCTTCTGCTGCTGGGCGATCAGCTCTTGCAGCACTTGCACCGACAACTGCTGACCGGCATCCCAGCGGTTGAAACCGTCGCTGTCGTGTTGCATCAGGAACATCAGTTGGTCGCGGTTGTACGGGAAGCTCAGTTTCACCGGTGCCGAGAAGCCGCGCAGCAACGAAGGCAGCGGTTGCTCAGCGATATCGACGAAGGTGAAGGTCTGTTCGGCTTCGGTCACCGAAATGACACGCGAGGTGCCCTGGGCGCTGGCTTCGCCGGACAGGCGCAAGGCAACAGGCGCGCCTTTGGAGTCCAGCAGGCCCAATTCAACCGGGATCACAAACGGCAGTTTTTCAACCTTGTCCGGGGTCGCCGGGCAGCTTTGACGGAACGTCAGGCTGTAGGTTTTCGCTGCAGCGTCGTAGGACTCGCTCACCGCCAGACGCGGCGTGCCAGCCTGGCTGTACCAGCGTTTGAACTGGGTCAGGTCGACACCGTTGGCATCTTCCATGGCCTTGATGAAGTCATCGCAGGTCACGGCCTGGCCGTCATGGCGCTCGAAATACAGGTCGCTGCCTTTACGGAAACCGTCGGCGCCAAGCAAGGTGTGGATCATGCCGACCACTTCCGAGCCCTTTTCGTACACGGTCAGGGTGTAGAAGTTGGAAATCTCGATGAAGCTGTCCGGGCGCACGGCGTGGGCCATGGGACCTGCGTCTTCGGCGAACTGATGAGTACGCAGGTAAGCCACGTCCTGGATGCGTTTCACGGTGGCCGAGTTCATGTCGGCGGAGAAACCGGAATCGCGGAACACGGTGAAGCCTTCCTTCAGCGACAACTGGAACCAGTCGCGGCAGGTCACGCGGTTGCCCGACCAGTTGTGGAAGTATTCGTGAGCGACGATCGCTTCGACACGCTGATGCGCGGCGTCGGTCGCGGTTTCGGCGCGTGCCAGCACAGCGCTGGAGTTGAAGATGTTGAGGCCCTTGTTCTCCATGGCGCCCATGTTGAAGTCGTTGACCGCAACGATCATGAAGATGTCCAGGTCGTATTCACGACCGTAAACCTCTTCGTCCCAGCGCATGGACTTCTTCAGGCTGTTCATGGCGTGCTGGCACTTGTCGATGTTTTCCGGCTCGACGTAGATGCGCAGCGCCACGTTGCGCTCGGTCATGGTGGTGAAGGTGTCTTCAACGCACCACAAATCACCGGCCACCAGTGCGAACAGGTACGCCGGTTTCTTGAACGGGTCTTCCCAGGTCGCCCAATGACGGCCGTCTTCGCCAGGACCGCTGGCAATCGGGTTGCCGTTGGACAACAGCACCGGGTAGCTGTGCTGTTCCGCGACAACCGTGGTGGTGAACGTGCTCATCACGTCCGGGCGGTCGAGGTAATAGGTGATCTTGCGGAAGCCTTCGGCCTCGCACTGGGTGCAGAACATCGTGCCGGACTTGTACAGGCCTTCCAGCGCGGTGTTGGTTTCCGGGTGAATGCGGACGCTGGTGTCGACCGTGAAGCTGGTGCTGGTCGGATGCAGCGTCAGATGGTTCTCGGTCAACTGATAGTCGGCAGCTGTCAGTTCGCGGTCGGCCAGGGTCACCGACAGCAGATCGAGTTGCTGACCGTCCAGCACCAGCGGCGGCAGGCCCGGGCCACGCTCAGGGTTGCGGCGCATCACCAGTTGCGCATGGACCAGGCTGTGGTCCTCGAACAACTCGAAGGTCAGGTGCGTCTCGTCGATCAGGTACTCAGGCGCCTGATAGTCTTTCAAATAGATCATCTTCGGTTGTTCGGTGCGCATGCTGGAGTCCTTACTGATGCACGGCGAGCTGATAAGCCGTGTATTTACGAATATTGATCACGCCGGTGTCGAAGATCAGGTACTGGCCCTTGATTCCCAGCAGCGTGCCTTCGGCAATCGGGTTCTTGTCCAGGTTGAAGCTGACGATTTTGGCCGGGTATTGCTCCACCGGATAACGGATTTCCAGCGGCTCGACATCGCTAATAGTCTGGATCGCCTGCAGACCAAATCGTTCCTGCAAGGTTTGCAGGCCTTCGGCGCAGCTTTCAAACAGCTGATCGCGAACTTCGGCCAGGTCCACCGAAACCGCTTCGCCCTTGAGTAAAGCACGCCAGTTGGTCTTGTCCGCCACCTGACTGCGGAACAGGTCTTCGACGAAGCCTGACTGCTGACGGGTCGCAACACGCATGATCGGCAACGCCTGACGAGCGCCCTGGTCGATCCAGCGCGTCGGCAGTTGGGTCGCGCGAGTAATCCCGACTTTGACCCCGGACGAGTTCGACAGATACACGATGTGATCGGTCATGCAGAACTTCTCGCCCCACTCCGGCTCACGGCAGGTGCCGGCGTCGTAGTGGCAGCGCTCCGGGCTCATGATGCAGACATCGCACTGCGCCAGTTTGGTCATGCACGGGTAGCAGTAACCCTGGCTGAAACTGGTTTTGGTCTTGCGTCCGCAATGGCAGCAGTGGATCGCCCCCAGGTATTCCAGGCGTACCGTGGTGCCGATCAACGGGTTGACCGGCACTTCGACATCGTCCAGACGAAACGCGTACTGCACGTCGGCCCCGTCCAGGCGGGCCGACATTTTACTGATTGCACCGCGGCCAATCTCGATCAATGGATGGCATCCGACTTGAACAGGATATTCGGCACTTCAATCGACTTCGAGCCACATTCCTGCACGCCCATGTAACCGGTGCGCTGGTCTTCGGGCAGGTTCTGGATTTCCCAGGCGATCATCGCTTGCAGCGACAGTTCGCGTTGCTCGGCGGTGAGTTTGCCACCGTCGGACCATTTGCCGATTTCCACCGCCAGTTTCAGGCTCTGGTAGATATCGGGGGTGATGTTTTTGATCATTTCGTTAAAAGAGGACATCAAGGTCTCCGAACTTACATAACTTTTTTAGGCGGCCAGTTTACGGCGGTTGTACAAACCACCCAACAAACCGGTGAAGCATCCGATGAGTAACCCGCCGACGTGGGCGGCGTTGGCGATTTCACCGAAGCCGATCATCGAGACCAGCCCGGACAGGCACAGCAGCAGCCACACCAGCATCATCACCAGCACCCCGCGAGGCAGGCGATAAGCGCGGCTTGGCGACAGGAGCTGAAAGATCCAGCAATGCCCGAGCAGGCCATACAACACGCCGGACAACCCGCCAAACAAGGTCGGGCCGCTGAAATAAAACTGCGCGTAGTTCGACACCAGGGCGAACAACAGGGTCAGGCCGATCAGGTTGATGCCGCCTTGACGCGACTCAATGCGGCGCCCCAGTTCCCAATACCACATGCCGTTCATGGCCAGGTGGAGGATGCCGAAGTGGATCAGCATCGGCGTCACCAGACGCCACCACTGCCCCGCTGCCAGGCTGTCGGCCAATGGCGTGAAATGGATGTATTCGCCGACCACCCGGAAATCGAGGAAGGTCAACCAGCGCATCGTGTCGAGGTTTTCGCCCAGCAGCGTCACCGCACCGACGATCAGGCTCAGCAGCAGCACCGCCGCCGTCGCTTTGGCGTGGCGCAATTGCTCGACGAAACCGGGACGCTTCGTGGTTATCGCCACCGGGATGTCCAGTTGCTGATCGGGATCACCCGCCGGAAAACGCTCGTACAACGCACGCACGTCTTCACTGATATTGGCGGGCACCCACAGCACCTGCTCGCCCTGCTCTTCGCTGACCCGATGCGGCACCTGCATGCGTTGCAGCAGTTTGACGAACCCGCTCAGATCCACCGCCAGTGGCAGGCGTAAAACGGCCACGGCGCTCATCGCAGTGCCTCCGGCCGTTCGACGTCGACCCAGACGAATTTGTGCGGATCGAGCCGGGTTTCCTGATCCAGTCGATAGGCGACCAGCTTGCCGTAAAGCACCGCGCTGTAATCCAGGCAGGCCAGGTTCGGGCGGATCGGCGCCGGTTTGCCGCTGCGCCAGTAGTGGCCGACGAACAACAAGGGCTCGTCAACGCCATAGCGCAGCAAGGTGTTTTTCTCGGTGGACGACAGCGGCGTCCGGGCCACGGGTTCCGGTAAAGCGTCAGGTTGGAACACGATGTCTCCGTAGGTTTGCGGGTCGTCTTCCCAGAATTTGGTGCGGAAGAACGAGCGCGTCAGGCCATCGCCGCTGGTCATGGTCAACCCGTCAGGCAAGCGCATGTCGGTGCCACGCAGCAAACGGTCGAACACGGTGCAGGCAAAACTGCCCGGCACGGCCGAGGCCTGGAGGAAATGTTCATCGACGCAACCATCGGAAAACAGCGCGCGCAGCGGCTCGATCAGGCCCGAATCCCAGCAGGCATGGACCACGCGAAAACGCCCGGCATCCACAAACAGCGGCAGTTCGTAGAACCATTGCTGGAAGTCATGCCAGTCGGCGGGATGGTCTTCAAACTGGGTCAGGGTTTCACCCAGCAGGCGCGCATGACGCGGCGTGTGTTCACGGACGAATTGCTTGCCGCTGCCCGGCGGCGCTGGCGTGCTCCAGCCGAGTGCGTTGAATTCATGGTTGCCCATGATGCACAACGCCTGGCCGGCCTCGACCATGTCGTGGACGATGTGCAGCGCCTCGCGAATCCGCGGGCCGCGGTCGATGATGTCACCGACGAACACCGCCATGCGCGACGGATGCCGCCAGACGCCGGCCTGTTTGTGATAACCGAGCAGGTCGAGCAAGTGCTCAAGGGTCAGGGCGCAACCGTGCACGTCACCGATAAGGTCATAACTTCGCGCGGGATCGAGCATCAGTCGCCTCCACCCCCCAACTTGCTGCCCCAGCCGAGTTTGGTCCGGCAGACTTCGTAGTAATTGTGGTCAAGCGGATGAATCAGCCGCAGCTTCTGCGCTTTCTTGCTCACGGTGATGGTGTCACCCGGCGCGCAGGTGAAGTGGTTCTGCCCGTCACAGGAGACTTGCGGGTAGATCTGCATATCCTTGGACACGACGATTTTCAGCTCACTGTTGCCATCGACCACAATCGGTCTACCCGACAAGGTATGGGGGTACATCGGCACAATCACAATAGCGTCAAGTTTGGGGTGCATGATCGGGCCGCCCGCCGACAGCGCGTACGCGGTCGAGCCGGTCGGCGTGGAGACGATCAGGCCGTCGGCCTTCTGGCTGCAGACAAACTGGCCATCGATGTACAACTCGAACTCGATCATGCGCGTCGATTTGCCGGGGTGCAGCACCACATCGTTCAGCGCATCGCCCTGGCCAATGGCCTCGGCGTGGCGGCGGACTTCGGCTTGCAGCAGGAAGCGGTTTTCCACCAGATAGTGGCCGTCGAGTACTTCGGCGACTTTGACTTCCAGTTCATCGGGGCGAATATCGGTCAGGAAACCGAGGCTGCCACGGTTGATGCCGAGCACCGGAATATTGTGTCGGGCCAGTGCGCGTGCGGCGCCAAGCAGGCTGCCGTCACCGCCGACCACAATCACCATGTCACAGACTTCACCGAGCATCTTGCGCGACGAAGTTTGCAGGCCATGACCTGGCAGGACTTCAGCAATGGTGTCTTCGAGGATCACGTGCAGGTGACGATCGAGCAGAAACCGTTTCAGTCGGCGGACGGTATCCAGCACCTGCGAACTGCCCAGGCGACCGATGATGCCGATATTACGAAATTGCTCCATGGTGCCCCTACGGTTTGCGACGGCGAAAACCACGATTATGGGCGAAAGCGCGGGATAGACAAAATCCTTTCAGCCACAAGGGCGCACTCAGGTTTAGGGCTATGCTCGCAAGATGATCCTATTTCCCGATTTGCTGCAGTTACCCCACCAGTTGCGCCACCCCGAGGTCCGCGACCTGGCCTGGGTCATCCTCGCGCCGCCGATGCTGGAGGTCACGCCGTGGCCGCAACGTCATCCACTGGCCGGCAGTGACTGGGTGCAGGCGCCGGAACGGCTGGAACTCTGGCTACGGCAACTGGATCACGACAGCTATGACTTGCTGCACTGGCTGGCCCAGGCCCGGACCCGGCGCCTGGGTCTGTATTACGAACGGCTGTGGCAATACGCGGTGCGCCATGCACCGGGCATCGATCTGATTGCCGCGAACATGCCAATCCGTCGCGAAGGCCACACGCTGGGCGAACTGGACATGCTGCTGCGCGATCGCGACGGCGTGCATCACCTGGAACTGGCGATCAAGCTTTACCTCGGCCCGCAAAATGGCGCGGGGCATAACACCGCGCAATGGCTGGGGCCGGGCTGCCATGATCGGCTGGACCGCAAACTGGCGCACCTGAGCCAGCATCAACTGCCGATTTCCGCGCGACCGGAGAGCCGCGAGGTCCTGGCGGCGCTGGACATCCAGCAATTCAGTGCGCATTTGTGGCTGGGCGGCTATCTGCTGTACCCGTGGCCGGGGCAATCCGAAGCCCCGAGCGGTGCGCACCCGCAACATCTGCGCGGTAGCTGGCTGCATCAAAAGGACTGGAATGATTTTGTCACGCAGCGCCCGTTCGGTCGCTGGCAACCCCTGCCCCGCCATGCCTGGCTGGCGCCGGCGCACTACCCGGCCGAGCAGACCTGGAGCACGCAACAGCTGCAAGCGTGGCTGAGCGATCTGGAACCGCTGGCGCCGGCGCAGTTGTTGGTACGGTTGATCGAGAATGCCAATGGGGAGTGGGAGGAAGCGGAGCGGTTGTTTCTGGTGGCGGACCTTTGGCCGAATGTGCCGGGCAGTGGTTAGTTTTGTAGTGGCTGGACCGGCCTCTTCGCGGGCAAGCCTCGCTCCTACAGGGATATGTGATCCCCTGTAGGAGCGAGGCTTGCCCGCGAATGGGTCGACGCGGTCTAAACGGACAATCGCACAGCCAACGCCGCCAACGTCACCAACAACACCGGCACCGTCAACACAATCCCGACCTTGAAGTAATACCCCCAGCCGATCCGAATGCTCTTGCGCTCCAGCACATGCAGCCACAACAACGTCGCCAGGCTGCCAATCGGCGTAATCTTCGGCCCCAGGTCACTGCCGATCACGTTGGCGTAGATCATCGCCTCCTTAACCACTCCGCTCGCCTGACTCGCGTCAATCGACAGCAGACCAATCAGCACCGTCGGCAGGTTATTCATGATCGACGACAACAGCGCCGTCAACACACCCGTGCCCATGGCCGCGCCCCAGACGCCGTAACCGGCAAAACCGTCCAGCCAACCCGCCAGATACCCGGTGAGCCCGGCGTTACGCAGGCCGTAGACCACCAGATACATGCCCAGCGAGAAAATCACGATCTGCCATGGCGCTTCTTTCAGCACCTTGCGCGTGGAAATCTTGTGGCCTCGGGCAGCAATGGCCAGCAGCAACGCCGCGCACACCGCCGAAATGGCGCTGATGGGAATACCCAGCGGTTCCAGCGCAAAACACCCGATCAGCAGGATCAGCAACACCGCCCAACCGGCATAAAACGTCGCCTTGTCGTGGATCGCACTGGACGGATGTTCCAGTTGCTCAGGGTCGTAATCCTTGGGAATGTCGCGCCGGAAAAACCACATCAACACCGCCAGTGTCGCCGCAACGCTCACCAGGTTGACCGGAACCATCACCGCCGCGTAGCGATTGAAGCCGATGTGGAAGAAGTCGGCGGAAACGATGTTCACCAGGTTCGATACCACCAGCGGCAGGCTGGCAGTGTCGGCAATAAACCCGGCGCCCATCACGAACGCCAGGGTCGCCGCCGGGGAAAAGCGCAACGCCAGCAGCATGGAAATCACGATGGGCGTGAGGATCAGCGCCGCCCCGTCATTGGCAAACAAGGCAGAGACCAGCGCGCCGAGCAGCACCATATAGGCAAACAACTTGCGCCCACTGCCCCGTCCCCACCGCGCGACATGCAGTGCCGCCCAGGCAAAGAACCCCGCCTCATCCAGCAACAGGCTGATGATGATCAGCGCGACAAAAGTGCCGGTGGCGTTCCAGATGATCTGCCACACCAGCGGAATATCACTGAGGTGCACCACACCGAAAATCAGCGCCAGCACGGCGCCGAACACCGCACTCCAACCGACACCGAGGCCTTTGGGTTGCCAGATCACCAGGGTGATGGTCAGCAGGAAAATCAACGACGCAATGAGCATGCAAAGCAGCCTTCAACAGAAATCAGGGATTAACAGCAACGTACAGGTCGATCGGTCATGGCTTGAAGGCGTGCGACATCGGCAGCCAGCCAGCCTTGATGTTCAGCCAGCGCGCCGTGCAGCAGAGTGACGACCCAAGGCGCCAGGTCCGGGTGCAGGCGATAGAACACCCATTGTCCCTGACGGCGGTCCGCCAACAGGCCATTACTGCGCAAGAGCGCCAGGTGACGGGAAATTTTCGGCTGACTCAAGTCCAGCCCGGCGGTCAACTCGCACACGCACAACTCGCCTTCGCGGGCGATCAACAGCGCGATACGGCTGCGCGTGTCATCGGCCAGGGCCTTGAAAACATCGACGGGACTGTGAGATTCGGACATACAGGAAAACGCCTCCGGACAAACGAGGCGTGAATATATGGAATTTCGAATATCCAGTAAAGCAAAGTCTGGAAACGATTGTTTGATGCCGCCGCTGCCGAGCCTGCATTCGGCAGCAGCTATCAAAGTGGTTTTCAGACTTTCTTATGCTGCTCGACCCACTGCCCGTAAGCATTGATGAAACTCTGCAAAAACGGCTTCACCGTCTCGGACAATCTGCCCGCCTCATCGAAGGCCGAACCGGCACCGCTCAAGTAGGCTTCCGGTTGTTGCATGCAAGGCACATTGAGAAACACCATGGACTGGCGCAAATGATGGTTGGCGCCAAACCCGCCGATAGCCCCCGGTGAACAGCTGATCACCGCACCCGGTTTGCCACCCCAGGCGCTCTTGCCATATGGACGCGAACCGACGTCGATTGCGTTCTTCAACGGTGCAGGAACCGAACGGTTGTATTCCGGGGTGACGAACAGCAACGCGTCGGATGAACTCACTTGTTGCCGGAAAGTGCTGTAGGCTGCCGGCGGTGATTCGCCATCGATGTCTTCGTTGTAGAGCGGCAAGTCGCCAATTTCGACGATGTTGAGCTTGAGATTTGCAGGTGCCAGATCGGCCAGGGCCAACGCCACCTTGCGGTTGATCGATTCCTTTCTCAAGCTGCCGACCAGAACGGCGATCGTGTAGACATTGCTCATGGAAGATTCTCGACTGTCCGAAGGAAAGAGCTTGTAGTTATAGATGACGATTCAAGCAGTGGGCGACTGAAAAACGCCGCCCCTGACTATTTTTTTCCTGTAGGAAAACTTACCTCGCCCAACCACGGTCTACAGAACCGCAAATTGAGTGATTTATCTCCAGAGGTTCTAAGCAGATGGCAGCAGTACTCGTCAGTCAGTTCCATGCAAGAGACGCGGAAGGCCGTGTCTATTCCGTGCATGAGTTCCAGGAATCCACCCCTTCGGCAGACGGCCTCACCGCTGTCACCACTTACAAGCTGGCCATTGGCGACCGCGTCAACAAGCTTGATGAGAACGAGTTTCTGCTGGTGCAATCGGGCGTCACCCTCATTCGTGAACCCGAAGCCAGCGTCGCCTCATAACCTCGCGTTATGAGCAGAAGTCTTATGCGCGGACTTGGGTTAGGATTCAGCCACTGACTCCCTCACCTGCTGAACATGGACTTCACGCATGCGTTTACGTCATATCGAAGTGATCCAGGCGCTCCTGCAGACCGGTCACCTTGGCACCGCCGCCGAATGGCTGCAGCTGTCAGTGGCCGAGGTCGAAGGCATTCTGCGTGACGCTGAGAGTCAGTTGGGTTTCATGCTGTTTTCCAGCGTGCGTGGACGCTTGCAAGCCACGCGCGAGGCGCGGGAGCTCCAGGTCGAAATCGCCCACGTCTACGATGCGCTCGAGCCGGTCCTGCGACTGGCCAGCAGTCTCAAGCAATATCAGGCCCCACCCCTTCGCATCATTTGCACGCCGCCCCTGGCACAACAGTTGTTGCCACAGAGCATCGCGGCGTTGCGCCGGCGTCTCCCCGACGTGCCTTGCAGCCTCCTGAGCCAACCCACCCGCGACATCGTCAGAAGCCTGCTGCTGCGCGAAAGCGATCTGGGCCTGAGCCTGCATGATCCCGACCACGCCGATGTTCATTGCCAGGTGATTGCCCAGGGCAAACTCCAACTGCTGGCCCCCCATGGCTGGCTGCAACCGAAGCAAAAGTACATTTCGCTGCAAGACCTGGCAGGGCAGTCGATGGTCGGCCTGGAAGGTCATGATCCGCTGAGCCCGGCGCTCGACAACAAACTGCACGCCCTGCGCCCTGCCCCGGTGATTCACACCCGGGTTCAGACTCACCAGATGATGCGCAGCATGGTCGAAGCCGGTGAAGGCTTGGCGATTGTCGACCCGTTCACCGCGCTCGGGGCCAAATCCGCTGGCCTGGATGCCTGCCCGCTGGCGCCCGCCGTGCCGATCAGCGTCTACGCCCTGACCCTGAAGAACGGCGAGCCTTCCCCCGCTCTTCAGGCTCTGCTGGACATCGTCACGGAACAAGCCGTGGCGATGTTGGCGAGCTGATCGGGCTTTCCAGCGGATTGTCGAATAATCGATACCAGAACAATGCGATTTCGGCGGTGTTCGGGTCGATGCCGCGATAGCGCAGATGATCGACACCCCCCATCACATAACCGCAGCGCTCATACAGCCGACACGCGCCCAGATTGTTGTTCTGGGTTTCTAGCATGATGCCCGGCAATTTTTTCTTGCGGCTCCAGAACTGCGCCACATCCAGCAGCGCCTTGGCTACGCCATGCCGGCGGGCCGGCGCGTGGACCGCCAACTCATCGATATGGGCAAAGCCGTTCCAGTTGGTGCTGACCACCAGGTGGCCCACTGGCTCATCATCGAGATAGGCCATGAAAATCGCGCTGTCGGCGGCGTCGCGGAAACTGCTGAATTCCTCGGGATCGATGCCATAGCACTTGCGGTAAGGGGTGATTGACGTGACCGCCCATTGCTCCATCGGTTTGCCGATTTCGGCGGCGACATAGGCCGTGACTTCAAAACTGAAATCACTGCCCCAGATGTAAGCCGCAAAGCCATCGTCGGCAACGCGAATCGACAGCCCTGGGTATTTCGGATTCATGACCGGTTGCATACTGGGAAAGGTCCTCACTCCTTGATGCAATCGACGGTGTAATGCCGTCCATTGCCCTCGTCTTCGTGTTGCAAGCCGTGCACATCGACGACAAACCCCGGGAAACTGCTATCGAACGTGCGGGCAAACGCCAGGTAATCGATGATCGAGCGGGTCGACTCGGTGAAACGTTCGCCGGGCATGATCAACGGGATACCCGGCGGGTACGGCACCAACATCACCGCGGCGATGCGGCCGTCCAGTGCATCGATAGACACTGCTTCCACCTCGCCACGCACCAGATGATCATAAGCGTCAGCCGGCTTCATGGCGATTTCCGGCAACACGGTGTACATGCGCTTGAGATGTTTGGCCGTGGCATTGCTGCGGTAACAGGCGTGCAGTTGATCGCACAAATCGCGCAGCCCCATGCCCTTGTAACGCGCGCCTTCCTGCTGCGCCACGCAGGGCAGGCAGGTCACGAGGCTGACGTTGGCGTCATAACTGCGCTTGAACTCCAGCAACTCGGTCAGCAACGTGCTCCATTTGCCCTTGGTGATGCCCATGGAGAACAGCACCAGAAATGAATAGAGCCCGGTCTTCTCGACCACCAGCCCACGCTCCCAGAGGAATTTGCTGACCACCGCCGCCGGAATCCCGCGTTCGCTCAACGCACCACCGGCGGTAAGGCCCGGCATCACCAGCGTGACCTTGACCGGATCGAGCAGCACGTAGTCATCGGTCACGCCGCCAAAACCGTGCCAGTCGGCATCGGGTTGCAGCAGCCAGTCTTCCGTCACCACGCGCTCGATGCCTTCCACCGACGGTGGCTGCCAGATGGAGAACCACCAGTCATCAGCGGCAATGTGCTGACGCAAATTCGCCAGTGCCCGACGGAAACTCAGGGCTTCGTCGAACATCTCCTGCAACAGCGAGCGACCCGCCGGACCTTCCATCATCGCCGACGCCACATCCAGAGAGGCGATGATGCTGTACTGCGGCGACGTGGAGATGTGCATCATGAACGCTTCGTTGAAGCGGTCGCGATCCAGTTGCCGCGCACCGCCGTCCTGGACGTGAATCATCGAGGCCTGACTGAACGCCGCCAACAGTTTGTGGGTGGAATGGGTGGTGAACACCAGCGGGCTGTCCGCACTGCGCGCAGTGCCCATGCCGTAACGTCCGGCAAAAAATTCGTGAAACGCCGCATAGGCATACCAGGCCTCATCGAAATGCAGCACCTCGACGCTGTTGCCCAGGCTTTGCTTGATCAGTTCGGCGTTGTAACAGAGGCCGTCGTAGGTCGAATTGGTCACCACCGCCAGTTTGACCTTGGGCGCACGGCCCTTGGTCAACGGGCTGGCGTCGATCTTGGCCTGAATCGATTCGCGACTGAACTCACTCAGCGGAATCGGGCCGATGATCCCCAGCTCGTTGCGTTCCGGGCACAGGTACAACGGAATCGCGCCGGTCATGATGATCGAGTGCAATACCGACTTGTGGCAGTTGCGGTCTACCAGTACCAGGTCATCGCGGGCGACCATCGAATGCCAGACGATCTTGTTGGCCGTCGAGGTGCCATTGATCACGAAAAAGGTGTGATCGGCGCCAAAGTTGCACGCCGCTCGCGCTTCCGCCTCGGCCAGAGGGCCGGTGTGGTCGAGCAGCGAACCGAGTTCCGGCACCGACACCGACAAGTCCGAACGCAGGGTGTTTTCCCCGAAAAACTGGTGAAACGCCTGCCCCACCGGGCTCTTGTGATAGGCCACGCCGCCACCGTGGCCCGGCGTGTGCCAGGAATAATTGGAGTCGGCGGTGTGTTGCACCAACGCCTTGAAGAACGGTGGCAGCAGGCCATCCAGGTATTTGCGCGCAGCTCGCGCGACCTGCCGCGCCAGAAACGGCACGGTGTCTTCGAACAAATAGAGAATGCCGCGCAGCTGATTGAGCTCGTCCATTGCATCGGCCGGGGCGTTTTCCAGCGTCACCTGCTCGCCCAGCGCGAAAATCGGCAAATCCGGTGCACGCACCCGCGCCAAGCCGATCAGTTCGGCCATGTTCTGCAACAGATGGGAGTTGGCGCTGGGGTCTTCGGCGGCGATCAACATGCACGAGAGGCCATGATGGGTCGACGCGACCAACCGCCCCTCGGTGTAATCCATTGCCGAGACAATGCTGAAACCTTCCTGCTCCAGCTCCCGGGCGATGCCACGCACCCGATCACCGGCAACCGTGTCGGTCTTGATGTCGCGATGGACGATCAAGACCGGGAATCTCAAATCTTTATACATGGGGCTCAGTGTCCTGAGGCGGCAGTCCGTAGCCTGCCAATAACCTCAGGGTAGAGGGTTGAGGCGCTTGTGGCGAGTGCAATGCCCCGAAATGGGTCATCGATATCAGCAGTGGATCGCATAACCCTGTAGGAGCCGGCTTGCTGGCGATCGCGTCCGTTCAGGCAATGAACGTGTCGACTGCCCCACCGCAATCGCCAGCAAGCCGGCTCCTACAGATTCGATGTCTATCTGGAGATTTACGCCTGAGCTTCAGCCTCAAGCAGTTGCTGCCACAGCGATGGCGCACCAGCGGATTTGGCGATGACTTCCAGACGGGCCATGTGTTGCGCCAAATCATCTTCACTGGCGCGGATGATACGGGTTGGCTGGCGATCGGCCGGCAAACGGCGGATCTCCGTGGCGGAGTTGTCCGCCCCTTCGCCGGACCCGTTGCCGTCGGACGCATTGCCGGCCAGCGACAGGCTGGTCTGGCCGCCGGTCATGGTCAGGTAAACGTCGGCGAGAATCTCGGAGTCGAGCAAGGCGCCGTGGAGTTCACGACCGGAGTTGTCGACGCCATAACGTTTGCACAAGGCGTCGAGGCTGTTGCGCTGCCCCGGGTGACGTTCCCGGGCCATCATCAGGGTGTCGAGGATCGAGCAGTGTTGCGTGATGTCCGCACGATCGTGCTGGCCCATCAGGGCGAATTCGTTGTTGATGAAGCCAACGTCGAACGCCGCGTTATGGATGATCAGCTGCGCGCCCTTGATGAATTCGAAAAACTCATCAGCCACTTCAGTGAAGCGCGGCTTGCCCACCAGGAATTCGTTGGTGATGCCGTGAACGCCGATGGCGCCTTCATCACTCTCGCGGTCCGGTTGCAGGTAAACGTGAAAATGCCGGCCGGTCAGGCGCCGACCGATCAACTCGACACAACCGATTTCGATAATCCGGTGGCCGTCGGTCACCGGCATGCCGGTGGTTTCGGTATCGAGTACAACGGATCTGGTGGCCATCAGTGCTCAGCTCTCAACGGGTCAATCGTGCAAAAGCGGCGATGTTAACACGCCCACGGGATCGGGCGTGCGCACAGGTAAATGACCGAAGCTCATGCAGTTTTTAACAATCATTAGCAATGTTCATAAAGTCTGGCAAAGAACGGCTTGATAGCGTGCGCGGCTTGTTTCCGATGGATTTGAGTTCGTCATGACCACCACACAATCGCTACGCCTGCTGGTTCTGGGCGGTTGCCTGATCGCAACCACCGCCCAGGCCACCAGTTTTGTAATCAGCACCGATATCACGTTGAGCCTGACCTTGAGTTCGTCCAAGGGCACGAGCGGATCATTCAAGGACGACAAGATTGTGCTGGCGGCCAAGGACGATGCGGCAGCGTTTGTGGCGAGTGACGGGGAGATTCGCGGGGCGCGGATTGAAGCGGCATTTGAAAGGATTCGGGGCGGACTGAACGATCAGTATTCAGACCAACAACTGGCCAACGCCATTTTGATGCTGTGATTGTGATCAGGTGCACCGCGTTATCGTTCTTCGCGAGCAGGCTGGCTCCCACATTGGATCTCCATTAGGCAGAAATCTCATGTGGGAGCGAGCCTGCTCGCGAATGCCGTGACGCGGTATATCGACAGTGCCGAAATCAGGCTTGTTTGTAACCGCGCACTTCATCCACGCCACGGTTAGCCAACTGGTCGGCCCGCTCGTTGCCGTGATGCCCGATGTGCCCGCGCACCCACTTCCAGGTGACGTTGTGGCGGTTGACCTGCTCGTCCAGCAATTTCCACAGATCAGCGTTTTTTACCGGCTCTTTCGCTGCCGTTTTCCAGCCGCGTTTCTTCCAGTTATCCATCCATTCGTTGATGCCTTTCATCACATACTGCGAGTCCGTCACCAGCAGCACGTCGCAGGAACGCTTCAGTTCTTCCAGCCCGCGAATCGCGCCCATCAGCTCCATGCGGTTGTTGGTGGTGTTGGCTTCGCCACCCCAGAGTTCTTTTTCAACGCCCTTGCACACCAGCAATGCGCCCCAGCCGCCTGGGCCAGGATTGCCCTTGCAGGCGCCGTCGGTGAAGAGTTCTACGCTATCGCTCATGCCAATCTATCCAGAAAATGCGGTGGCCCGCCGATCGTTGATCGACGATGCCCGAGGCCGGGACGCGCCCGGCCGGGAATATAAAAAGTGTTACGGCTCGATGTTGCGGCGGTTGACCTTGGCCATCGGCAATGGAATCAACTTGCCCATCGGCTCGCGACGTTCCTGACGAACCGGCCGCAGGCCGACCACGATCTTGCGCGCGACCAATAAATAGAAGCCGCCACCCGACAGTTGCCAGTCACCGGCCTTGCGTTCCCAACCGGCCAAACGGGCTTGCCAGGCCGGGGACGCAAGCGGCGGACGATAGCACCCGAAGCGGCGTTTCTCCAGCGCGAAGCCCAGCAGGTTCAGCCAGTCGGCGACCCGCGACGGCGAAATGCATCGAGCCTTGCGCAAGGCGTCATGGGCGAATACGTGGCGCAAGCCCCAGCTGCTCCAGGGGTTGATCCCGATGATCAGCAAATGCCCGCCGGGACGTACGCTGCTCGCCGCTTCGCGCAGCAAACCATGGGGCGACAGGCAGAAATCCAAGCCGTGCTGCAACACCACCACATCGGCAGCATGCTCGCTCAACGGCCAGGCCTGCTCTTCACACACAATCTCGACACCCGGCAATGGCGCACCCAGCCGCACATTGCGCTGGACCTGCGGCGCCGACGGCGGTGTCTCGGCCGAAGGACCGTAATGCACCAGATAGCCACCGAAGAAGCGCCCCAGCTCGTCTTCGAGCATGCGTCGTTCTTCGTCCAGCAGAAACTGCCCGAGGGGGCCGGACAGCCATTCACGGGCCGCGCTGATCAGGGCCAGCCAGTCAGGATCAGCCTGAGCGAACGCTTTATCAGTCATTGCATTCTCCAACGCGCCAGGAAGTTCTAAGATGCGCCATTGTTTTCCGCTTGGCGAATCCGACGATGATACAGATCAGTGCCCTGCCCGCCTTCACCGACAACTACATCTGGTTGTTGCAAGACCCCGACACGCGACGCTGTGCGGTGGTCGATCCCGGCGATGCCGCGCCGGTCCAGGCCTGGCTCGCGGCGAATCCGGGTTGGGCACTGAGTGATATTTTGATCACTCACCATCATCACGACCATGTCGGCGGCGTCGAACAGTTGAAAAAAGCGACGGACGCGAAGGTCTACGGCCCGGCCAGTGAAACCATTCCGGCGCGGGATGTCGCGCTCAAGGACAACGACCGTATCAGCGTGCTGGGTTGGGACTTTGAGGTCATCGAAGTACCCGGTCACACCCTGGGACACATCGCTTTTTATCATCAGGGCCTGCTGTTTTGCGGCGACACCCTGTTCGCCGCCGGTTGCGGACGGCTGTTTGAAGGCACCCCCGAGCAAATGCACACCTCGCTGACGCGCCTCGCCTCCCTTCCCGAGGATACGCAGGTTTATTGCACGCATGAATACACCCTGAGCAACCTGCGCTTCGCCGCAGCGGTCGAACCGGGTAATCCGCACACGGCCGCACGGCTGGCAAAAGTCACCGAACAACGTGCAGCGGGCATCATCACGCTGCCTTCGTCGATCGCTCTGGAAAAGCTGACAAACCCGTTTTTGCGTACCGGCGAAACATCCGTTAAAGAAAAAGTGGACGAACGGAATGGCACCTATAACCGGGCTCCGAGTGCGGTTTTTGCTGCTCTGCGCGCTTGGAAGGATAAGTTCTGAGAGGGCTTGCCGTTGGTGCGAAAAATCTGAATGGTTGACCGCAGAGGGTGCGCTTTCTAGAATCGCCCGACATTTTTGCCCGGAACTTACTTCCAGCCAATGTCGTCATCTATTCGTAAAGCCATCAATTCAGACGCATTGACCCGCTTGGCTCAAGCCATAGCGGTGGCTGTGTCCGCCACTCTGGCGGGCTGTTCCAGCCATGTGCCGCAGACCGACGCGGCACATACCCCGAATATCGCCGCGCGAGCCAAACAGAAGCCCATCTGGCTCAGCGAAAAGCCTAGCCCGCAAATTCCACAGGACGTCTGGGAGCGCATGCGCCAGGGCTTCCAGTTGCAGGAAGGCCTGGGCGTCAACCCGCGCATCGAGCAACAGCGCCTGTGGTTCGCCAGCAACCCTTCCTTCCTCGAAAACGCCGGCGAACGCGGCAGTCTCTACATTCACTACATCGTCGAACGCCTTGAAGAACGCAACATGCCGCTGGAACTGGCACTCCTGCCAGTGATTGAAAGCGCCTACAACCCAATGGCCTATTCCCGGGCCGACGCGGTTGGCCTGTGGCAATTCATTCCCTCCACCGGGCGTTACTTCAACCTGCGTCAGACCCGTTTCTACGATGGCCGTCGCGACATTACCGCGTCGACCACCGCCGCGATGGATTACCTGACCCGTCTGCACGACATGTTCAACGGCGACTGGCTGCTGGCCCTCGCGGCTTACAACGCGGGCGAAGGTACGGTCAGCCGGGCCATCGAACGTAACGAAAGACTTGGCCTGCCTACCGATTACTGGAACCTGCCGCTGCCGTCGGAAACCCAGGCCTATGTGCCGAAGTTGCTGGCCCTGTCGCAGGTGGTCCTGGCACCCGAAGCCTACGGCGTGAACCTCAACCCGATCGCCAACGAACCGTATTTCCAGGCCGTCGAAATCAACCAGCGCATGGACCTGTCCAAGGTTGCAGCGGTGGCCAATATCGACGAAGACGAGCTGTTCCAGCTCAACCCGGCCTTCAAGCAGCGCACCACCACTCTGGACGGTCCTCAGCATTTGCTGGTGCCGACGTCCAAGGCGCAACTGCTGACCGCCAGCCTGTCGACCATGCGTCCCGAAGAGCTGATCAGCAAGAAGTCGCTCAAACCGGTGTTCGAAGGCGCAGACGATACCCAGATCGCCAGCCTCAAACGCGCCTACCGCGTGAAACGTGGTGACAACCTCGGCACCATCGCCAAGGCCAACAAGGTCGACGTAAAAGACCTGCAACGCTGGAACAAGCTGACCGGCAAGGACCTCAAGGTTGGCCAGACGCTGGTGATGCAGGACAAGACCAAGCGCAGCGCCGGACGCGTCAACACCGTAGTGGCCGCCAACACCAAGACGAATGGCAAGACGGACACCAAGAAACCGCAGACCCAATACAAGGTCCAGCAAGGTGACTCGCTGTACATCGTGGCCAAGCGTTTCAACGTTGAAATGCAGCACCTCAAGCGCTGGAACCCGCGTGTCGGCCAGGCGCTGAAGCCGGGCCAGATGTTGACGGTGGCTTCGCCGCACTAAAAAAAGCCCCTGACTTCAGGGGCTTTTTTTGTCCAACCACCATAAACAGGTTCACACAAACCCTGTAGGAGCCAGCTTGCTGGCGATGGTCGTTAACGATAACGCGTGAAATCTGGTTAAACGCGGCGCACTTGAGACCATCGCCAGCAAGCTGGCTCCTACAGGGTTTGTGTACGACGAACGTTCAAATAGGCTTGCAAGCCTCCACAAGGGATCTGCCCCGGCAATTAAGGGGTCGTTAAATCCCCGTCTTTTTCCTGTCCATACAAGCTGTTACTGTACGGCCCACAAAGCCCAAGCCGCCTGGATCGGATCTCTGACTTGAAGCGTCCCCTCCTCCTGCTCCTCATCAGCCTGGCCTTGAGCTCCTCCGCAAGTGCGACGATCAGCGAAAGCCATGGTTATGCGCAGTTCGGCACGCTCAAGTACCCGGCCAGATTTACCCATTTCGACTGGGTCAACCCGCAAGCGCCCAAGGGCGGTACGTTGCGGGTGATGGCGTTTGGCACCTTCGATACGCTCAACCCGTACACCTTCAAGGGCTCGAGCCCGGTTTCCACCGCGAATTTCCTGCAGTACGGCATCAACGAACTCAACGAACCGCTGATGGTCGGCACTGGTCAGTACGCGCCGTCCGGCGACGAGCCCACCTCCAGTTATGGCCTGATCGCCCAATCGGTGGAATACAGCGAGGACCGCAGCTGGGTAGTGTTCAACCTGCGCCCCGAAGCCCGTTTTCACGATGGCACGCCGATCACCGCGTATGACGTCGCGTTCTCTTATCGATTGCTGCTCAAGGAAGGCCATCCGCAATACCGCACCAATCTCCAGGAAGTGTTGCGGGTCGACGTGCTCAACCCGCAGCGCATCCGTTTCGTCTTCAAGCGCGCTGGCAACCCCTTACTGATCCTGCGTTTGGGCGAGTTGCCGGTGCTGCCGCAGCATTACTGGAAAGGTCGCGACTTCAAGGCCACCACCTTCGAGCCGCCGCTGGGCAGTGGCCCTTATCGCATGACCTCGGTCACGCCCGGGCGCCAGATTGTGTTTGAACGGGTCAAGGATTACTGGGGCAAGGACCTGCCGGTCAATCGCGGCAAGTACAACGTCGACCGCATGGAAGTCGAGTTCTACCGCGACAGCGACGTCGCGTTCGAGGCCTTCAAGGCCGGCGAGTTCGACATCTACATCGAGCATCAGGCGAAGAACTGGGTTAACGGTTACAACTTCCCGGCCGTGCGACGAGGCGATGTCATCAAGGCGCAGATCCCGCACCAGATCCCGACCCAGAGCCAGGGCCTGTTCATGAACACCCGGCGCCCGGCTTTCTCCGACGCGAAGGTGCGCGAAGCGCTGGGGCTGATGTTCGATTTCGAGTGGACCAATCGCACGCTGTTCAGCGGCGCTTACAAGCGCGCCATGAGTTACTACCCCAACAGCGAATTCTCGGCCACCGGCCTGCCGGTCGGTCATGAGTGGTTGATGCTCAAGCCGTACCGCGAGCAATTGCCCGCCAAACTGCTCACCGAGCCGTTCAGCTTGCCGCAGACCCAAGGGCGCGGCATTCCGCGGGACACCATGCGCCAGGCCCTGAGCCTGCTCGCGGAGGCCGGCTGGAAGCTCAACGGTCAACGGGTCGAAAACGCCAAGGGCCAGCCACTCTCGCTTGAGATCCTGCTGGTCAACCCGAACCTGGAGCGCATCCTCCAGCCTTATGTCGAGAACCTCGCCAGTATCGGCATCGACGCCCGGTTGCGCACAGTGGACCGCGCCCAGTACAAACAGCGTCTCGACCAGTTCGATTTCGACATGATTCTGATGACCCTGAACCAGACCCTCAGCCCCGGTCTGGAGCAATGGCAGTATTTCCATTCCAGCCAGGTCGGGGTCAAGGGCAGCAAAAATTACGCGGGCATCGCCAACCCGGTGGTTGACCATTTACTCGAGCAACTGCTCGCCGCCCAGACCCGCGATGAACAGGTTGCCGCCGGCAAAGCCCTGGACCGCGTGTTGTTATGGCAGCACTACATCATTCCCAACTGGTACCTCAATTATCACCGCCTGGCCTACCGCAACCGGTTCGCCTTCGTCACCACGCCGCCCTATACGCTGGGCCTGAGCGCGTGGTGGCTGAAATCTTCGGAGAAAGATCGATGAAACCCGTACGCGCCCTGCTCTTGCAGGCCAGCGGCCTGTTGTTCGCCGGGCTGGCCTGCGCCGCGCCGCAACACGCCCTGACCTTGTACAACGAGCCGCCGAAATACCCGGCCGACTTCAAGCATTTCGACTACGTGAATCCGGACGCGCCCAAGGGCGGGGTCTTCCGTCAGGCCGGCTTCGGCGGCTTCGACAGCCTCAACCCGTTCATCAGCAAAGGCGTATCGGCCGGCGACATCGAGCTGATCTACGACACCCTGGCCAAACAGGGACTCGATGAACCGTTCACCGAGTACGGCCTGGTCGCCGGCAAGATCGAGAAAGCCCCGGACAATAGCTGGGTGCGTTTCTACCTGCGCCCTGAAGCGCGCTTCCACGACGGTCATCCGATCCGTGCCGAAGACGTGGTGTTCAGCTTCGAAACGCTGATCAAGGACGGCGCACCGATGTATCGCGGTTACTACAGCGACGTCGCTGAAGCGGTCGCCGAAGACCCGCTGACCGTGCTGTTCAAGTTCAAGCACACCAACAACCGCGAACTGCCGTTGATCCTCGGCCAGTTGCCGGTACTGCCCAAGCACTGGTGGGCGACCCGGGATTTCAACAAGGGCAACCTGGAAATGCCGTTGGGCAGCGGCCCGTACAAGGTCAGCGAAGTAAAGGCCGGGCGCTCGATTCGCTACGAGCGGGTCAAGGACTACTGGGGCAAGGACCTGCCGGCCAACCGTGGTTTCTACAACTTCGACGTGATGACCACCGATTACTACCGCGACAACACCGTGGCCCTGGAAGCACTCAAGGCCGGTCAGTTCGATTACTGGCTGGAGATGAGCGCGAAAAACTGGGCCAACGCCTACAACATTCCGGCGGTTGCCGAAGGTCGGCTGAACAAGGAACAGATCCCCAACGGCAACCCGACCGGTATGCAGGGCTTTGTGTTCAACCTGCGCCGTCCGGTGTTCCAGGACGTGCGCGTGCGCCAGGCGCTGACGTTGTTGCTGGACTTTGAATGGACCAACAAGCAACTGTTCAACGGCGCCTACGTGCGCACCCGCAGTTTCTTTGAAAACTCGGAAATGGCCGCCACCGGTTTACCGGATGCCGATCAGTTGGCCATTCTCGACCCGTTCCGCGGCAAGATCCCCGAGCAGGTATTCACCGAGGCCTTCCAGAACCCGGTGACCGACGCCAGCGGCATGATCCGCACGCAGCAGCGCAAGGCTTACCAGCTGTTGCAGGAAGCCGGCTGGCGGATCGTCGACGACAAGATGGTCGACGCCAACGGCAAACCGGTGAACATCGAATTCCTGTTGGCCCAGACCGAGTTCGAGCGGGTGCTGCTGCCGTTCAAGCGCAACCTCAGCGACCTGGGGATCGACCTGGTGATTCGCCGGGTCGACGTCTCGCAGTACATCAACCGCGTGCGTTCGCGGGACTTCGACATGATTGTCGGCAGCTTCCCGCAATCCAACTCGCCGGGTAACGAACAGCGCGAATTCTGGATGTCTGCCGCCGCCGACAAACCCGGCAGCCGCAACTCCATGGGCCTGAAAGACCCGGTGGTGGACCAACTGGTCGAGCAACTGATCAACGCCGATTCGCGCAAAAGCCTGGTGGCTCACGCCCGTGCACTGGACCGCGTGCTGCAATGGGGTTATTACGTGATCCCCAACTGGCACATCAAGACTTGGCGCGTGGCTTACTGGAACCATATCGGCCACCCGAAAATCTCACCCAAGTACGACATCGGCACGGCCACCTGGTGGATCAAGCCCAACGTGACACCGGCGATAGAAGTCGAAACCAAACTGCAAGCCGACCCTGCGGGCACGGAGTAATAGATGCTGGCGTATATTTTTCGGCGACTGCTGCTGATCATCCCGACGCTGCTCGGCATTTTGCTGATCAACTTCGTGATCATCCAGGCCGCCCCCGGCGGGCCGGTGGAGCAGATGATCGCCAAGCTCGAAGGTTTCGAAGGCGCCACCAGCCGCATTGCCGGCGGTGGTGCAGAGGTGTCGGTGGCCGGCTCGGCCTATCGTGGCGCCCAGGGCCTGGACCCCGCGCTGGTGAAAGAAATCGAGCACATGTATGGCTTCGACAAATCGGCGCCGGAACGTTTGTGGATCATGGTCAAGAACTACGCCACCCTGGATTTCGGCGACAGTTTCTTTCGCGACGCCAAGGTCATCGACCTGATCAAGGAAAAGATGCCGGTGTCGATTTCCCTCGGGCTGTGGAGCACGCTGATCATGTACCTGGTGTCGATCCCGCTGGGGATCGCCAAGGCCACGCGGCACGGCAGCCACTTCGACGTCTGGACCAGCTCGGCGATCATCGTCGGCTATGCGATCCCGGCGTTCCTGTTCGCCATTCTGTTGATTGTGGTGTTCGCCGGCGGCAGCTATTTCGACTGGTTCCCGCTACGGGGACTGACCTCGAACAACTTCGATGAACTGAGCATGGGCGGCAAGATTCTCGATTACTTCTGGCACCTGGCGTTGCCGGTGACGGCGCTGGTGATCGGTAACTTCGCGACCATGACCCTGCTGACCAAAAACAGCTTCCTCGATGAAATCAACAAGCAGTACGTGGTCACCGCCAAGGCCAAGGGCCTGACCAATCACCGTGTGCTCTACGGCCACGTGTTCCGCAACGCCATGCTGCTGGTGATTGCCGGTTTCCCGTCGGCGTTCATCGGGATTTTCTTCACCGGTTCGTTGCTGGTGGAAGTGATCTTCTCCCTCGACGGACTGGGGCTGATGAGTTTCGAAGCGGCGATCAACCGTGATTACCCGGTGGTCTTCGGCACGTTGTTCATCTTCACCCTGCTGGGATTGGTGGTGAAACTGATCGGCGATCTGACCTACACCTTTGTCGATCCGCGCATCGACTTCGAAAGCCGGGAGCATTGAGATGAACCTGTCCCCTCTCAATCGCCGGCGTTTCGAACTGTTCAAGGCCAACAAGCGCGGCTGGTGGTCGCTGTGGCTGTTTCTCGTGCTGTTCGGCCTGAGCCTCGGCGCCGAGTTGATCGCCAACGACAAACCCTTGGTGGTGCATTACGACAACAGCTGGTACTTCCCGGCGCTCAAGCGTTACCCGGAGACTACGTTCGGCGGCGAATTCCCGCTGGAAGCCAACTACAAGAGCCCGTATATCCGCGAACTGCTCAAGGCCAAGGATGCGTGGGTGCTATGGGCGCCGATTCCCTACAGCTACCAAAGCATCAACTACGACCTGAAAGTCCCGGCCCCGGCACCGCCATCGACCGACAACCTGCTGGGCACGGACGATCAGGGGCGCGATGTGTTGGCGCGGGTGATTTACGGCTTCCGGATTTCGGTGCTGTTCGCGCTGACATTGACCATTCTCAGCTCGATCATCGGCGTGATTGCCGGTGCCTTGCAGGGTTTCTATGGCGGCTGGGTCGATCTGGCCGGGCAGCGGTTCCTGGAGATCTGGTCCGGGTTGCCGGTGCTGTATCTGCTGATCATTCTCGCCAGCTTCGTCCAGCCGAACTTCTGGTGGCTGCTGGGGATCATGCTGCTGTTTTCGTGGATGAGCCTGGTGGACGTGGTCCGCGCCGAGTTCCTGCGCGGACGCAACCTCGAATACGTGCGCGCGGCCCGGGCCCTGGGGATGCAGAATGGTGCGATCATGTTCCGCCACATCTTGCCCAACGCGATGGTTTCGACCATGACCTTCATGCCGTTCATCCTGACCGGCGCCATCGGCACGCTGACGGCGCTGGACTTCCTGGGTTTCGGCTTGCCGCCGGGCGCGCCGTCGCTCGGTGAGCTGGTGGCCCAGGGCAAATCCAACCTGCAAGCGCCGTGGCTGGGCATGAGCGCGTTTGCGGTGCTGGCGTTGATGTTGAGTCTGCTGGTGTTCATCGGCGAGTCCGCTCGCGATGCCTTCGACCCGAGGAAGTGAAATGAATCAGGACAATCTGATCGAAGTGCGCGACCTGGCCGTCGAATTCGTCGTTGGCGAGCGCTGCCAGCGGGTGGTCGAAGGTGTCAGCTTCGACATCAAGCGCGGCGAAACCCTGGCGTTGGTGGGTGAAAGCGGTTCCGGCAAATCGGTCACCGCGCACTCGATCCTGCGCCTGCTGCCCTACCCGCTCGCCCGGCATCCGTCCGGCACCATCGAGTACTCCGGGCAAGACCTGCTGAGCCTGAAAGAGAAAACCATCCGCCACATCCGTGGCAACCGGATCGCGATGATCTTTCAGGAGCCGATGACTTCGCTCAATCCGCTGCACTCGATCGAGAAGCAGATCAACGAAGTCCTGCGCATCCACAAAGGTTTGATCGGCAAAGTCGCGACCAAACGTACGCTGGAACTGCTGGAAATGGTCGGCATTCCGGAGCCCGAGAAGCGCCTGAAAGCCCTGCCCCACGAATTGTCCGGCGGCCAGCGCCAGCGGGTAATGATCGCCATGGCCCTGGCCAACGAGCCGGAGCTGCTGATCGCAGACGAACCGACCACCGCGCTGGACGTGACCGTCCAGCTGAAAATCCTCGAATTGCTCAAGGAATTGCAGACCCGTCTGGGCATGGCATTGTTACTGATCAGTCACGATTTGAACCTTGTGCGAAGAATTGCGCATCGCGTATGTGTCATGCAGCGCGGTTGCATCGTCGAACAGGCATCGTGCGAAGAGTTGTTCCGCGCGCCGCAGCATCCGTACACTCGGGAACTGCTGGCAGCGGAGCCCAGCGGCAAGCCGGCGACCAACGTGATTGGCCCGCCGTTGCTGCAGGTCGAGGACCTGAAAGTCTGGTTCCCGATCAAGAAAGGCTTGCTGAAAAAGACCGTCGATCACATCAAAGCGGTGGACGGGATCAATTTCAGCCTGCCTCAGGGACAGACCCTGGGGATTGTGGGGGAAAGCGGTTCCGGCAAGTCGACACTCGGTTTGGCGATTTTGCGGCTGATTGGCAGCAAAGGTGCGATCCGTTTTGAAGGCAAGCAGCTAGACTGCCTGACGCAACAACAGGTTCGGCCGCTGCGTCGGGAGATGCAGGTGGTGTTTCAGGACCCGTTCGGCAGCCTGAGCCCGCGGATGTGCGTGAGCCAGATCGTTGGCGAAGGCCTGCGGATTCACAAGATGGGCACCGAGGCGGAACAGGAACAAGCGATTATTGCGGCACTCAGGGAGGTAGGTCTGGATCCGGAAACCCGGCACCGCTACCCCCACGAATTTTCCGGCGGGCAGCGGCAGAGAATCGCCATTGCCCGGGCATTAGTGCTAAAACCGGCGCTGATTCTGCTGGACGAGCCGACTTCGGCCCTCGACCGGACAGTGCAGCGCCAAGTGGTGGAGCTTTTGCGTTCACTGCAAACCAAGTACAACCTGACGTATCTGTTTATCAGCCATGACCTGGCTGTCGTCAAAGCGCTGAGCCACCAGCTGATGGTGGTCAAGCATGGCCAAGTGGTCGAACAGGGAGACGCGCAAAGTATCTTTGCCGCCCCCCAACATCCGTATACACAGCAGTTGCTGGAAGCCGCTTTTCTGGCACCAGCCACTGCGCAATAACCTGAAAGAGAGGAGCAACACATGGGTTTTCTCGCCGGTAAGCGCGTACTGATCGTCGGTGTCGCCAGCAAGCTGTCCATCGCATCCGGCATCGCTGCCGCCATGCATCGCGAGGGCGCTGAGCTTGCCTTCACTTATCAGAACGACAAACTCAAGGGTCGTGTCGAAGAGTTCGCACAAAGCTGGGGTTCCAACCCGGACCTGTGCTTCCCGTGCGACGTGGCCAGCGATGAAGAAATCGCCAAGGTTTTCGTAGAGCTGGGCAAGAAGTGGGATGGCCTGGATTGCATCGTGCACTCCGTTGGCTTCGCTCCGGGTGACCAACTGGACGGCGACTTCACCGAAGCCACCACCCGTGAAGGTTTCCGCATTGCTCACGACATCAGCGCCTACAGCTTCGTGGCTTTGGCCAAAGCTGGCCGCGAAATGATGAAAGGCCGCAATGGCAGCCTGCTGACTCTGTCGTACCTGGGTGCCGAGCGCACCATGCCTAACTACAACGTAATGGGCATGGCCAAGGCTTCGCTGGAAGCTGGCGTACGTTACCTGGCCGGCTCCCTGGGCCCGGACGGCACTCGCGTCAACTGCGTATCGGCTGGCCCGATCCGCACCCTCGCCGCTTCCGGCATCAAGAACTTCCGCAAGATGCTGGCCGCCAACGAAGCGCAAACCCCGCTGCGTCGCAACGTCACCATCGAAGAAGTCGGCAACGCCGGCGCCTTCCTGTGCTCGGACCTGGCGTCCGGTATCAGCGGTGAAATCATGTACGTGGACGGTGGTTTCAACACCACGGCCATGGGCAGCCTCGAAGAGTAATCTTCAGGTAGCCATAAAAAACCCGCCTGGTCAGGCGGGTTTTTTTGTGCCAAAAATTCCAGACCCCACGCAATCCTTGTAGGAGCTGGCTTGCCAGCGATAGCGGTCGTACAGCCAACATTTATAGTGAGACGGACATCGCCATCGCTGGCAAGCCAGCTCCTACAGGGATCATCTATTGGCTCAAGCAGTTGGCAAATAATTGCTGGATCGGCTGCATTCTCTGGCTGTAGCGCTGCAACAGCACAATCTCGCGGTAGAACGTCAGTTCGCCCAACCGGATGATCCGCACCTTCGCGCCATACTCAAGCCACAACCCGGCCTCGGGAAGCAGCGACACACCCAATCCGCATTCAACCATTTTGACGATGGCTTCCAGTTCATCCAGTTCCAAAGCCACCTGCACATCAATCTGCTGCTCACGCAGGAACCGCGTCACCAGGCGCCCACCGAAGGAATTGCGGTCGTAACGCACATGGGGATGGTTCGCGAGGATCTGCAACGGGTCATCACCTTCAAGCTCCGGCGGCACGATCAGCACAAACGGTTCCTTTCGAATGACCTGCGCCGACAACTCCTTGGGCAACTCGAACGGCGGCTTGATCAGGATGGCCAGATCAACCTCCCCGGTATCAACCTGGCTCAGCAGATTCAGCGAAACGCCCGGCACCAGTTTCGGTTCCAGCAACGGCGCTTGCTGGCGTAAGCGCAATAACGCCTGGGGCAGCAACCCGGTCTGGGCCGTGGCCACTGCGCCAATCTTCAACTCGCCGCGGTATTCGCTGACGTCATCGCTGACCGCCATGCGACTGAAGGTTTCCAGCATCTCCCGGGCCATCGGCAATGCCCGTTGCCCTGCCGCATTGAGAATCGCCTGACGTCCGGTGCGATCGAACAAACGAATGCCCAGCGCCTGTTCCAGATTGCGCATCTGCGCGCTGACCGCCGACTGCGTCAAGCCGATGTGCATGCCGGCGGCGGCGAATGTGCCGTAGCGTGTAACAGCGATGAAGGTTTTCAGTTCACGCAGCATGACGGCCTCGATTGATCGAAATTATTTGAGCTCGACGCAAAAACTATCGTCTTTCAATCGAAAAGCACAGCGCTAAACTCCACCTCAACCACCGTCAATCTGCGAGGCACAGCGATGCAACTCTCCCCTTTTCACTTGGCCATACCGGTATATGACCTCGCGGCAGCCCGGACTTTTTATCGTGACGTCTTCGGCCTGGAGGAAGGCCGGTCCAGCGACCATTGGGTTGACTTCAACTTCTTTGGCCACCAATTGGTGATTCACCTGGCGCCCAAAAACGCCTCACAGGAAGCGGCGCATACCAACGCCGTGGACGGGCATGACGTGCCGGTGCCGCATTTTGGCGTGGTGCTGGGGATGGATGAGTGGGAGGGTTTGGCTGAAAGGCTGAAGGCGCGTGAAACTCAATTCGTGATCGAACCGGGCATTCGGTTTCAGGGATTGGTTGGCGAACAGGCGACGATGTTTTTGTTTGATCCATGCGGCAATGCGCTGGAGTTCAAGGCGTTCAAGGATATCGGGCAATTGTTTGCCAAGTGAAGATATGGGTGAATGAAAGAGCCCCATCGCGAGCAGGCTCACTCCTACATTGGTTCGTGTACGGCGCAGAACCAATGTAGGAGTGAGCCTGCTCGCGATGAGGCCCGTTCATACACCACCGAAACTCCAGCCTACCGATGCAACGCCCTCTCCGCCTCAATCAGCAGTTCATCGATCGAGTGATGCAGATTAATGTCGTACTCAACCTGGCCAATGCTGAAGCGAATGTCATAACCGCGACGCATCGTGGCATTGCGCTCGTCGAGGATTTCTTCGAGCCGCGACTTGATCGCGCCAATGTCCACGGCGCTTGAACCGGTCAACAAGGCCACAAACTCGTCGTCGCCGAGCCGGCCAATCACATCGTTTTCGCGGAAGGCGATGCGCAGCACGTCGGCAAAGGTTTTCAGGGCGTCATCACCCTCGGCGCGACCGTACAAATAGTTGATGTGCTTGAAATTATCGAGATCGAAAAACAGCAGCGTGGCCGGTTTTTCCAGTTGCTGACAGGCGTCCAGCCCCAGTTGGGCCAGTGTCATGAAGCCGTGACGGTTGGACAGCAGCGTCAACTCATCCATGCTCGCCATCTGCACACCAATCACTTCCTGCTCGGCTTTACGGGCCTGATCACGCAGCAATTGACGCGCTTGCTGGGGCGACAGCAACGGGTCTGCGTTAGCGCCGTGTTTTACCGGTTTGCCTGGGATCAGCATGACTCACTCCATTGGCGGGTATGTTCTTTAGAGTGGTCCATACCCGGTTTGACTCCCGGTTAACGGACCGCCGGTCAACTGCCCACCACCGGACAAGGCCCTCCGGCCTCCGCCCAGCGTTTAAATTGAGTGACGAAGATATCGTGCGGCACCGGCACCGGCGCTCGCCCTTCACCCGGATTCCAGCCCCACAGCACCAGTTTGTCGTCGCTGACATGCTTGATCAGCGCGGCGAAATCCCGGTCGCCATTACTGGAGCGGTCCTTGATCATTGCGCACAATTTGTCGGCCGGCAGCCCGATCCAGGCCATTTTGTGTGCCGCAGGCGGCAGGCTCCAGTGCGGTGCACCCGGCGGCGCATGCGGGCCGTAACTGGCTGGCGGATTGCTGTCGGCGTGGCAGGTGGCGCACGGCAAACCGGCTGCGCCCTTGCCGTCCATACCGCGTACGACGTTCATCGCGTGGGGCGTTCCGGCATCGAACTGCAACGGTGAATCACCGGGAATATGGCAGTTCTGGCAGCGCGGGTTCTGAAACACCTTCTGCACGGTGTCGAAAGCCTTCAACGCTTCTCTATCCTCTGAGAACAGGTCCGTGGCGTAGATCGTCAGGAGAATCAGCACCACTGCGCCCAGAATCAGATGTCGCCTCATCTCACACCCCCGACAGTTGCAAGGGCAGTTCGCGCAACCGTTGCCCGGTCAGGGCAAACACTGCGTTGGCCACCGCTGGCGCCGTGGGCGGCACGCCCGCTTCACCGATGCCGCCGGGTTTGTCGGTGCTGGGCACGATATGCACTTCAACCACTGGCATTTCGTTCAGGCGCAGCACCTGATAGTCGTGGTAATTGGATTGCACCACCTGCCCATTCTTGAAGGTCAGTTTGCTGTGCAGGGTAAAGCCGAGGCCGAAGGTGATGGCCGACTCCATTTGCGCCGCGATGCTCATCGGGTTGACCGCGATCCCGCAGTCCACCGCGCACACCACCCGGTGCACGCGGATTTTCAGGTTGTCCTGGGACACCTCGGCAACCTGCGCGACGTAGCTGCCGAACGATTCATGCACCGCGACACCCAGTGCATGCCCATCCGGCAATGGTGCTGTCCAATTGGCCTTCTCGACCGCCAGGTTCAACACACCAAGATGCCGCGCATGGTCCTTGAGCAAAGTTCGCCGGTACTCCACCGGGTCCTTGCCAGCCGCCTCGGCCAGCTCATCGATCAGCGACTCCATCACGAACGCCGTGTGGGTGTGCCCGACCGAACGCAACCACAACACGGTGATGCCGGTCTTTGGCGAATGCAGTTCCACCTGATGATCGGCCAAGCCCTCGATGTAAGGGCTGTCGACAACGCCTTCCACCGACGTTTTGTCGATACCGTCCTTGACCATGGTGGCCGCAAACGCTGTGCCGTCCATGATCGACTGCCCGACCATCACGTGCTTCCACGCAATCGGCATTCCGTCGGCATCCAGGCCGATACGCGCCTGATGCAGGAACGCCGAGCGGTAATAGCCACCACGGATGTCGTCCTCACGCGACCACACCGTTTTCACCGGACCGCCTGCCGCCTTCGCAACCTCCACGGCCTCAGCGACAAAGTCCGAAGTCGGGTTGGCCCGCCGGCCGAAACCGCCGCCCAGAAACTCGGTATGAATCTCGACCTGCTCGGGTTTGAGCCCGGTGATTTTTCCCGCGATCATCTGGTCCAGTGTCTGGAACTGCGTACCGGTCCAGATTTCGCATTTGTCCTGGGTGATTTTCACCGTGCAATTGAGCGGCTCCATCGGTGCATGAGCCAGGTACGGCACGCTGTACTCGACGTCAATCGCCTTCGCTGCCTTGCGCAAAGCGCCCTGCGCATCCCCGGCCTTGCTGGCCGAAGTGCCCGGCGTGGCGGCGAGTTTGCGAAAGCTCTCCAGCAGATGTTGGCTGTCGAGTCCGGTGTTCGGCCCCAGATCCCAATCGACCTTCAGCGCATCGCGCCCCAGTTTCGCCGCCCAGTAATGATCGGCAATCACCGCGACGCCCGTCGGCACCTGCACCACTTTGTGCACGCCCGGGATCTCCAGCGCCTGCGCGCCTTCAAAGGATTTGACGCTGCCGCCGAACACCGGCGCGCGGGCAACCATCGCGGTCATGAGTCCGTCGAACTGCACGTCCATCCCGAATTTGGCTTTCCCGGTGATTTTCTCCGGTGTGTCCAGGCGTTTGGTCGGTTTGCCGATGACTTTCCAGTCTTTCGCTTCCTTGAACTTGATCGACGCCGGGTCCGGTGCAGGCAGTTTGCCCGCGTCATCGGCCAGTTCGCCGTACGTGGCGCGGTTGTCGCCGGCCATGACCACACCCGACTCGGTGCGAATGGCCGAAGGTGCGACATTGAAGCGCTTGGCGGCGGCTTCGATCAGCATCAACCGCGCCGCCGCGCCCGCCTGACGGTAACGATCGAATTCCATCCAGGTCGAGGTTGAACCGCCGGTGATTTGCATCCCGCCAAACCCGGGCAGACCATAGTCGGCGGCCGAAGCCGGGGCGTGTTCGACGCGGATTTTCGACCAGTCGGCGTCCAGTTCTTCGGCGATCAGCATGGTCAGGCCGGTCCAGATGCCCTGGCCCATTTCAGAATGGCCGAGCAGCACGGTGACGCTGTTGTCGTTACCGATTCGTAAAAATGCATTGGGCGCGAAGACGTTGCCCTGATTCTCGGCACCCATGGCAAAACGATGGGCACCGGGGATGACAAAGGCGATCACCAGCCCACCGCCCAGCACTGCGCTGCCCTTGAGAAAACCACGGCGCGATAACGGATTGATGCTGTTCATGACGCATGACTCCCATCAACCGATGTCGGCGGCGCGTTTGACCGCGGCACGAATCCTCGGGTAGGTGCCGCAGCGGCAGATGTTGCCGGAGAGCGCCTGGTCGATGTCGCTGTCGGTGGGCTTGGGGATCTTCGCCAGCAGCGCCACCGCCGACATGATCTGCCCGGACTGGCAGTAGCCGCACTGAACCACATCGAGTTCGGCCCAGGCTTGCTGCACCGGGTGCGAACCGTCGGTGGACAGGCCTTCAATGGTGAGGATTTTTTGCCCATGGGCCACTGCCGTGGCGGGCGTGATGCAGGAGCGCAGCGGCGCCCCGTCGACATGCACGGTGCAAGCGCCGCACTGAGCCATGCCGCAACCGAATTTGGTGCCGGTCAGGTGCGCGACATCGCGCAGGACCCAAAGCAGCGGCATGTCCGCAGGGACATCCAGTGCCTGATCCTTGCCATTGATGTTGAGGGTCAGCATGGCGAATTCCTCAGACTCACGGCCCATGCAGGAGCGCTGTTTGGGTTATCCCTATAGCTAAGCGCAAATTGCCGGGCGAGACCGGTTCATCGACCGCCGGTACTCTCAAAACCACCTCAAACCTGTAGGAGCCAGCTTGCTGGCGAAGCGGTTTTATGGCCGCTGCCGCTTCGCCAGCAAGCTGGCTCCTACAGGTTGCGTCGGGGCTTAGAAATCGGTGGACACCGACACTTCGCGCCAGGCCTGCAACTCACCGGCGACAAAGGCGTTCTTGGCTTCGATCGCCGCGACGCAGTCACTGCCCAGCGGCAGGCGCAGCGGTGCCTTTTGCGCTTCCACCAGGGTGATCATGACCTGGGCCAGTTTGTCCGGATCACCGGGCTGATTCAGGGTCACGGCCTTGGCAATCTTGCGTACTTCGCCCGCAGTGCCGTCGTAGTCGGCAATCGAGGACGGCGACTCGACCAGCGAATTGCCTTCAAGGAATTCAGTGCGGAAATAGCCCGGTTCAACGATGGTGACCTTGACGCCCAGCGGCTCCAGCTCGGCATGCAGCGCTTCACTCAAGCCTTCGACGGCGAATTTGGTCGAGCAGTAAACACCGAATCCCGCCCCGGATCTGTACCCCCCCACCGATGACAGGTTGATCACATGCCCGCTGCGAGCGGCGCGCATGTGCGGCAGGACGGCGCGAGTGACGTTCAACAAACCGAAGACATTGGTTTCGTACACGCGGCGTACTTCATCGGCAGTGGCTTCTTCTACTGCGCCGAGCAAACCGAAACCGGCGTTGTTGACCAGCACGTCGATGCGTCCGAAGTGCTCGATGGCGGCTTTGGCGACCGCAACGCCCTGCGCTTCGTCAGTGACGTCGAGGGTGACGGCCAGCAAACCGGGTTGATCGCCAAAACGCTGAGTGATGCTGTTGGCATCGCGGGCGGTGGCAACCACCGCGTCACCGTTGGCCAGCGCAGCAGCGGCAATTTTTGCGCCGATACCGCGAGAAGCGCCCGTGATGAGCCAGATACGCTTGAAGTTATTGGAGGTGGTCATGAGCGTGTTCCTTGTGTGCAGTGGGGGTAGGCACAAGGTACGCAGGAAGATTGCCCGGAAAAATGCCCTCGTGTTACAAGCACTATGAAACGCTCTTTCATAATGGCGCCGCGATGAATCACGATCCTTTCGATGGCTTGACCGAGTTTCTGGCGGTGGCCGAGCACAAGAGTTTCACCCTCGCCGCGACGCGGTTGGCGGTCACCCCCACCGCTGTCAGCCATGCGATCAAATTGCTCGAGCGCCGTACGGGCGTGTTGCTATTCCAGCGCACCACACGCCGGGTGGCGTTGACTGAAGCCGGGGCCAGCCTGTTTGCGCGGTTGCGGCCTGCGGCCAGTGAAATCGATGAGGCGCTGGCGGTACTCAGCGGCTTTCGCGATCAGCCCATGGGCACGCTGCGCCTCACTGCACCGAGGCTGTCGGGGGCCTTGTTGATGGAGCCGCTGATTCCGCTGTTTCGCGAGGCTTATCCGCAAGTCACCCTCGACATCTCTCTTGATGACGCCACGGTGGACCTGATGGCTGGCGGTTTCGATGCCGGGATCCGCCTGGGCGAGTCCATCGAAAAAGACATGGTCGCGGTGCGCCTCACGCCAGATCTGCAATGGTCGGTGGTGGGTGCGCCGGAGTACTTCGCCAAGGCAGGCAAACCGGCCAGCCCTGAAGACCTGACCCGTCATCAATGCATCGGCTTTCGCTTTTCGACCTCGGGGAGCGCACACCGCTGGGAGTTTCGCCGCGAGGGGCGCGATTTTACGGTGGGTGTCGAGGGCGGCGTGATCGTCAATGACCGAAGGTTGCTGGTGGCGGCCGCCCGTAGCGGTTCGGGCCTGGCGTATGCCTGCGATCTGGAAATCGCCGATGAGTTGGCGGACGGCCGACTGGAGCGGGTGCTGCAACCGTTCGTGCCACTGAGTTCGGCGCTGTACCTGTATTTCCCCGGCAGAACCCAGACTCAACCGAAGTTGCGCGCCTTTATCGACCTGGCCACCCGCTGGATCGCCGAACAGGGTGGTCTGGGACGAGGCTAGAGTCTTGGCACAAGCAAAATACCGGTCTGATGCCTCAAACCGCTGCGGTAACCAAACCCTTGCCCATCCGATGCTGGGCCAGCAGGCGCATGACATAGCCGATCTTGATCAGGGTAGGCCCGATGATGGTCATGGCATGCATCGCGACCAACACCACGATCGGCAGGTGTCCGGCGTAGAGATAAGCGCCGTAGATGCCTGCCAGCAACAGCGCCAGGCCCGCGCCCAACATGTTGCTCGACAGGTGCAAGACATTCTGAGGATTGCTGAAGTAAGCGAACATATTTCCGTACTCCCGAATCAGACCAGTTGTACGTTTGTTACTTCAGGTTTCGTGCCAGTTTTTTAAGCTATAAAAATCAACACCCTGCGACGAAGGCAGTCAATTTGACCTGACGCCATAACAGTCAATACGACTACGGCAAGAGTCAATTTGACTTCACCAAGGCCTTCTACCTGTCCATACACCCTAAAAGCAAACCAATATCATTTGCACGCAGCTAAACCTTTTGTTTTAATCGCGACCAATTCTTATTTGCACCAACGGCGCCTGTCGCCCATGGATATCTGTTCACGATGATGGTCGCCGATTCTTCCAGCGTTCAGAACCTCTACGTCACGCATCACCGCTGGCTGCATGAGCTGCTGCGCCGACGCTTGAGCAATGCGTTCGATGCTGCCGACCTGGCCCATGACACCTTTATCCGCGTGCTCAAGCGCCCTCAAGTCTTCGACTGCGAAAGTCGCGAGCGCTCCTACCTGGCGACCATTGCCCGTGGCTTGTGCATCGATCACTGGCGCCGTCGACAGCTGGAACAGGCGTGGCTGGAAACGCTGGCTGCACGTCCGCAGGCGGTTCAACCGTCGCCGGAACAACGGGCAATCATCGTCGAGACCTTGTATGAAGTGGACGCCATGCTGCTGCGCCTGCCAAAGAATGTGCGCGACGCGTTCATCCTCGCCCAGTTGCATGGCCTGCCCTACCGCGCCATCGCCGAAGAAATCGGCGTGTGCGAACGCATGGTGAAAAAGTACCTGGCACAGGCACTGATGCACTGCGCGATGCTTGAGGCCGAGCTCGATGGCCTGTTGATCGAGTAGCGCCATGCCCGCCCCCTCTTCCAACTCGATCAGCCATGCCAGCCTCGAACAAGCGGCGCAATGGTATGTGCAACTCAACGATCAGCACGTCGGCGATCAGGAACGTCAGCGCTGGCAAGCCTGGCTGGCGCAAAGTGGCGATCATCAGGCGGCCTGGCGCTATGTCGAGCGTGTCGGCCAGCGCTTCGCCGCGCTGCAAGATGATCACCCGCAGGCCGCCGGTCTTGTGCTGCGTAATACCGCGCGCTCGCCGATCAGCCGTCGGCAGACAGTCAAGAGCCTGCTCATTCTCGCATCGGGCGGGCTACTGGGCTGGAACGCCTGGCGGGAATCTTCGCTGCCGGACGTTCTGGGCCGATGGACCGCCGATCTTTCTACGGGCACCGGTGAAACCCGGGAAAGCCTCCTCAGTGACGGCAGCCGCATCTGGCTCAACGCCCTCAGCGCGCTGAATGTGCGTTTCGACACCACGCAACGCCTGTTGCTGTTGAGTGCCGGGGAAGTGTTGATCGATACCGCCAAGGACAGCAGCCGAGCCTTTCTGGTGCAAACCACCGAAGGCCGAATGCGCGCGCTCGGCACTCGTTTCAGCGTGCGCCAGGAACAACAGCGGACGTTGCTGAACGTCTACGAAGGCGCGGTCGAAGTTCGAACCACGGCGGGCCAGGTGCAGGTGGTCGAGGCCGGACGACAATTGGCGTTCACGCAAAACCACACGCCGCCGTCCACCGAAGCAGCGGCGGGCCGCGAAGCCTGGCGCCGTGGTCTGTTGCTGGCGGACAACCTGCCGCTGGGGCAGTTGATCGAAGAATTGAGCCGCTACCGACCGGGGCATCTGGCGTGTGACCCGGCCATCGCCGGTTTGTCGGTGATGGGTTCGTTTCCGCTCAAGGACACCGATCAAGCCTTGCGCCTGCTGGAAGCGGCGCTACCAATACGCGTCGAAAAAACCATGGACTGGTGGGTCAACGTCGCGCCAAAAGCGTGAACCAAAGATATTTCAACGCCACAGTTCCCTTTTTGGTTTTTCGTTCGGTTAACCCTGTGAAGCACTTCAATTGCCGCTCGATCTGATTCCAGGGAACACCCTTTTGCGCGACTCCTTCGCTCGCACTCGTTTTGCCTTGCGTCCGTTGGCACTGGCCCTTCCGGTCGCGCTACTGAGTCTTGCCCCGGCCCTCGCCCACGCCGAAACAGCCAGCACCAGTGAACAGCCCACCCGCCAGAAGCGTTATTACACGATCGCTGCCGGCTCGTTGGTCAGCGCACTCAACCGTTTCGCCGAACAGGCGGGGATATTCCTCGCCGGCCGCAACGATCTGGCGAGTGATAAATACAGCCCGGGGCTTGAAGGCGAATTCACCGTGCAACAGGGCTTGCAGCGACTGTTGCAAGGCAGTGGCTTGCAAGCCCAGCCGCAGGGCGACCGCGGCTATGTCCTGCAGGTTGCCCCCGCAACGGATGGGCCGCTGGAACTGGGCACCACCAACGTTTCCGGCCGGGCACTCGGCGCCATCACCGAAGACAGCCACGCCTACACCCTCGGGTCGACCTCTTCAGCTACCGGGCTGTCGCTGTCCTTGCGTGAAACCCCGCAGTCGGTGTCGGTCATCACCCGCCAGCAACTGGACGACCAAGGCTCCACCAGCATCGCCGACGCCCTGCGCCGTGTGCCCGGAGTCAGTGTGCAGAACTACGACAGCGAGCGCTGGGAGTTTTCCAGCCGTGGCCTGCCGATCACCAACTTCCAGTACGACGGCGTCAACACCGACTACGACGGCGTCTACGATTACGGCACCACCAGCACCGACATGGCGACCTTCGACCGCGTCGAGATCATCAAGGGCGCCACCGGGCTGATGACCGGTTCAGGGGACCCTTCGGCCACCGTCAACCTGATCCGCAAGCGCCCGACCAAAGCATTCAAGGCCTCGATCACCGGCGCCGTCGGCTCTTGGGACAACTATCGCAGCACCGGCGACATTGCCGGCCCACTGACGGAGAGCGGCAACGTGCGCGGGCGTTTCGTCGGTGCGTATCAAGACCGCAGCGCGTACCTGGAAAACTACCGCAACACCCGCGACATCGCCTACGGCATCCTCGAGGCCGACCTGACGCCGGGCACTCTCGTGACCGTCGGTATCGACCAGCAAAATACCCGCTCCCGTGGCGCCAGCTGGACCGGTTTCCCGATGTACAACAGCGACGGTTCGCGCACCCGTTTTTCCCGCTCGTTCAACCCGGCCACCGACTGGAGCCGGCGCGATTTCACCAACCAGACGATCTTCGCCTCGGTGGAACAGCAACTGGTGAATGACTGGAAGCTGAAGGTCAGCTACGACCGCAAGCATCGCCAGCACGACACCTTCCTCGCGTCTGCCAGCGGCGGCAATCCGGACCCGCTCACCGGCAACGGCATGTTCATGTACATGGGCCGGTTCAAGGGCGATCAGTTGCAGGACAACCTCGACGTCAATTTCACCGGCCCGTTCAGCCTGCTGGGTCGCGAGCATGAGCTGATCGCCGGCTTCATGTCGATGCACACGCGCCAGGACATCCCGGTGCACGGTTCGGTCTACCCGCCCCTCGACGGCAGCAGCTTCGACTGGCGCGGCGAGTTCGCGAAACCGGACATTGCCAGGGTCGGCGACAACGACATCGACCAGCGTCAGACCGGCGCCTACCTGGCCACCCGGCTCAAGCCAACCGACGACCTGGCGGTGATCCTCGGCGCCCGGGTCAGCCGCTTCACCGCCAGCGATGAGCTGGACTACAGCGCCCGGACCACCAAGGATGTGCGCGACAGCTATCGCCAGACCGGCGTGGTCACCCCATATGCCGGGCTGGTCTACGACCTCGACGATATCTGGTCGGTGTACACCAGCTACACCAGCATTTATCAGCCGCAGATGAGCAAGGATGCCGAGCGCAAACTGCTCGACCCGGTGCAAGGCGACAGCTACGAGGCCGGGCTCAAGGCCGAATTCCTTGACGGGCGCCTGAATGCCAGCTTCGCGGTGTTCCGCATCGAGCAGGACAACGTTGCCGAGTACGTCAGCGGTGTCGATACCGAATCGGTGTACCGCCCGGTCCAAGGCGCGACGACCAAAGGGTTTGAAGTCGAAGTGGCGGGTGAAGTGATGGAAGGCTGGAATCTGTCGGCCGGCTACAGCTACAACCACACCCGCGATGCCAAGGGCGATTACGTCTACGGCTCGATCCTGCAAACCACCGCGCCGGAACAAGTGGTTCGGGTGTTCAGCACCTACCGGCTGTCAGGGACACTGGAAAAACTCACTGTCGGCGGCGGGGTGAACTGGCAGAGCGAGTTCTTCGGCAATGTGTTCCAGCCCAACCCCGACGACCCGGTCAACTTCGGCCAGTCTTCGAAAATCACCCAGCAAAGTTATGCCCTGGTGGACGTCATGGCGCGTTACCGCTTCAACGATCACCTGAGCACCACGCTGAACGTGAAGAACCTCTTCGACCAGACCTATTACACCGGGCTCGGTAACTTTGGTACCGGGTTCTACGGTGAGCCTCGCAACGTGCAACTGACCACCCGCTGGGATTTCTGATTGGTAACTTGTCGATCTGCGGTATTCCCGGACCACTACAGGCTGTCTACGCTGAACGTTCAGCACATCAAAAAACTCGACATCACTGCACTGCAACGAGCCTTTGACGGCGAGAGCTAATACACTCCGGTGCTGACCTGCCGAGGACACCGACGATGAAGCCCACCGCTGGCAAAGACGCTGACAAGGCCCCCCGCTTCTGGCGCGACGATGCCCTGCCCTTCATTGAGGCCCGCTCCATCGCCGATGGGCGCGAGGTCTGTTACACCCGGCATGCCCACGAGCACTTTTCCATCGGTGCGATTACCGCTGGGCGCAGTACCTATATCCATGAACAATCGGAATTTGAGGTCAGCGCCGGCACTGTGGTGCTGATGAATCCCGGCGACGTCCACGCCTGCAATCCGATCGACGACCAGCCGTGGTCGTACTTGATGTTGTACGTCGATACGCCGTGGCTCACCGACTTGCAGCATCAGCTCGGGTTCGGCAGCGATTTGGCGTTTCGGCGGTTCTCCATCACCCATACGTCTGACGCCGGCCTGCTTGCCGGCCTGAAGGCGTTGTTCGAAACACTGGTCGACAGCGAGCAGGACGTGCTGAGCAAACACAGCGCGGCGGTCGAGTTTTTCACCGAGGTGCAGCAACGCCTCAACCCCGGCGATCAACCGCTGCGCGAGCCCAATTTCAAACTGGAGCGCGCGGCTGACTACATCCGCGACAACTGCACGCAAATGCTCAAGCTCGAAGACATTTGCGACGCTGCGCAACTGTCGCCGTCCTACCTGATCCGCGCCTTCAAACAGCATTACGGCATGACGCCGCACGCGTTTCTGGTCAACCGACGCATCCAGTTTGCCCAGGATCGACTGCGCAGCGGCAAGCTGATCGCCGACGTGGCGCTGGAAGCCGGGTTTGCCGATCAGGCGCATTTTCAGCGGGCGTTCAAACAGCATCTGGCGGCGACACCGGGGCAGTATCGCGGCTGAATGACCGATCAGGGCAGCAACAGGTAAATCGCACTCATCGCCAGCAACAACGCCATGATCCGGTTGAACACGCGCATCCCCGCCGGATTGTTCAGATAGCCGCGCAGAAAAGTCCCGGCGTACGCCCAGCATCCGATGGACAGGTAGCAGATCACCAGATACACCGCGGCAAACTGCCAGACCAGCCGCGCCTCGCCATCGGCGACAAACGCGCCCATGCCGGCGACGCAGGCCAGCCAGGCTTTCGGATTGAGCCACTGCATGACCGCGCCGTACACCATCGACGGCGCCCGCCCCGACTCCTTCGCGTCGAGTTGCCCGTTGTCCGCCGCCAGTTTCCATGCCATGAACAACAGAAAGGCCACGCCGGCCAGTTGCACCACCCGCGTCAGCGCCGGCCATGCCTGCAACACTTCATGCAGCCCCAACCCCATCAACACCAACAGCAACACAAAACCCAGCGTTGCGCCGGCCACGTGGCGCTGACTGGCGCGAAAACCGAACTGCGCGCCGGAACTCAACGCCACAATGTTGACCGGCCCCGGCGTAATCGAAGCCACCAGCGCAAACGCCGCCATCGAAATAATCAGACTCATTGCATACCTTCTTCAATTCAGTTGAACCAAGCCTCACGGTAAGGCGCGGGCTGGTCCGCGTATTGAAGAAAACTGCCCACTGACGGGCATGGTTAAACACGTCCCCTTGTGGGAGCGGGCTCGCCCGCAATGAACCTGAGGGCGACGCGATTAGCCAGGAAGTCCGCGTTATCGTTAACGTTCATCGCCAGCAAGCTCGCTCCCACAGGAGGTCGTGGTTGTCTCAGGAATACGCGCCGACCACCCGTTTCACTTTGATCAACGCTTGTCGAAGCGAATCCATGTCCACCGACCCCAGCGCCAACCGGATCGCATGCGGCACGTGGACAGAGGTTGCAAAAGGTTCGGCGGTGGAGACGGCGACTTGCTCGTGCATCAGCTCGACGGCGATCTGGTCCGCTCTGGCATCTTCCGCCAGAGGCAACCAAAGAAAGTACGAAGAGGGATGAGTCATGCAGCGCAGTCCTTTCAACAGCTCGGCGGCCATGGCTTGCCGGGCCTGTGCGTCTGCACGCTTTTGCGCTTCCAGCTGGCTTACGGTTCCATCGTCGAGCCATGCGCAGGCAATCGCCGTCATCACGCCGGGAGTGTTCCAGGTGGTTGCCCTGATTGCGCGCTCCAGTGCAGGCACCTTTTCCAACGGTGCGGCAACGAAGCCAACGCGCAGACCCGTCGCGACATTCTTGGAGAACCCCGACACGTAGACGGTCCGTTCCGGCGCCAACTCGGCTAACGGTGCCGGGGCATCTTCGACGAGGAAGGCATACGCGGCGTCTTCAATGATCAACAGGTCATGCTGGCGCGCAATCGACACAAACTGGTTGCGCCACTGAGCGTCCATCACCCATCCCAGCGGATTGTGCAACGTTGGCATGGCGTAGACGGCCCGCACCGACCGGCGCCGGCAAAGCGCTTCCAACGCATCGAGATCAGGCCCGGTGTCCGTGGCGGGAATGGGCACGATTTCCAGGTGCAGCGATTCGGCCAGCACCTTGAAACCGGTGTAGGTCAACGCATCCGCCGCGATCACATCGCCCGGCTTGAGCAACGCCATCATCGTCACCGCCAATCCGTGTTGAGCACCGCTGACGATCAACACCTGCTCGGCCTGCACACTCAACCCGCGCGACGCCAGATGGTTCGCAATCGATGCCCGCTCATGCAGGCGCCCGGCATGGGGCTGATAACGCAGATGGGATTCGAGGTCACCGGACAAGGCGAGCTGACGCAAGGCAGTTCGCAACAAGTCAGCCTGACCGGGTAATGACGGGTAGTTGAAATTGAGATCGGCCATGCCCACGGCCACCACGTGCTGACTGACGCCCTGACCGGGCGGAAGCGACGTCTCCCTGACAAACGTGCCCCGCCCCGTTTCGCCACTGACCAGGCCCATCGCCTCAAGCTCCGCGTAAACGCGGCTGGCGGTGACCAGCGCCAACCCGTGCTCGGCGGCGAGCTGACGATGAGTTGGCAGACGCGTACCGGGCGGCAAATGTCCTGAACGGATGTCTGCGGCAAAGGAGTCGACCAGCGACTTGTAGCGCAAGCGAGGCATAGGGTGATGTATCCATGACAATTCTTTGATTGTCTTAATACTCGGTCATACGATGCGTTCAAGGCAACCCGCCGTTTAAACCATCAGTCGAGTGTGACCCTCAATGGAACGAGTATCGAACCTGAACACCCAGCACCGGGAAACTACCACCAGCGGCTGGCTCAACGGACTGATCGGCGTGGTGATCTTCAGCGGCTCGCTTCCCGCCACGCGGGTCGCGGTGCTGGAATTCGATCCGGTGTTCCTGACCGTCGCCCGGGCCACCATCGCCGGGGTGCTGGCGCTGTGTCTGTTGTGGTTGTTCAAGGAAAAACGTCCGGCGCGCAACCAGCTATTGCCGCTGGTCATCGTGAGCCTGGGCGTGGTGGTCGGGTTTCCACTGTTGACCGCGCTGGCGTTGCAATACGTGACCTCGGCGCATTCGATTGTCTTCGTGGGTCTGTTGCCGCTCGCGACCGCCGTGTTCGGCGTAATCCGCGGTGGTGAGCGTCCCCGGCCGGTATTCTGGTTTTTCTCGGTTCTGGGCAGTCTGCTGGTGGTGGGATTTGCCGCGTCGCAAGGCCTGACCGCTTCGCCTGAAGGTGACCTCTTGATGCTGGCAGCCATCCTGGCCTGCGGCCTCGGTTATGCCGAGGGGGCGAAGCTGTCCAGAACACTGGGCGGCTGGCAGGTGATTTGCTGGGCGCTGGTGTTGTCATTGCCGGTGATGGCGGTGATGACCTGGTGGCTCACGCCCGTTTCGTTTTCGGGGATCAGCACGCCAGCGTGGTTCAGCCTCGGTTATGTGTCGCTGTTCAGCATGCTGATCGGTTTTGTGTTCTGGTATCGCGGGCTGGCGCAAGGCGGGATTGCTGCTGTGGGGCAGCTGCAATTGCTACAGCCATTTTTTGGACTGGCGCTGGCGGCGACGTTGCTTCATGAGCAGGTCAGCGTCGGAATGCTGGCAGTGACCGTGGCGGTGATTTTGTGTGTGGCGGGGGCGAAGAAGTTCGCGAAGTAAGCGATTGTACGGGGCGTGCCGTTCGCCACTGTACGGGTCAAGCCGCACGGCACCTGTGGTAAAAATATCGCTCTCGCTTCTGGAGCCGAATCATGGACCTCGCCACCCTCTCCCTCTTTCTCCCGGCGTGTTTCGCCCTGAACATGGCCCCCGGCCCGAACAACCTGCTATCGGTCAGCAACTCGACGCGCTACGGCTATCGCACGGCGTGTGTTGCGGGTATCGGTCGACTGTTGGCGTTCGCCGGGATGATCGCCCTCGCCTCGGCAGGCCTGGCGGTGGTGCTGCAAACGTCGGAGTTGTTGTTCTACGGGATCAAGATTATCGGCGCGGCGTACCTGTTCTACCTCGCGTGGCAATTGTGGCGCGCGGATCCGGGGACGGAAAACGTGGTGACGGGCGCTCCGGCGGGGATGCTGACATTGGCACGACAGGAGTTTCTGGTGGCGGCCGGTAACCCGAAAGCGATCCTGATCTTCACCGCCTTCCTGCCCCAGTTTGTCGACCCGGGTCAGGCCGTGACGCCACAGTTCGCGGTGCTGGGCGCGTTGTTCCTGATGCTGGAATGGATCGCCATTGGCGCCTACGCCTACATGGGCCTGCACATGCGTCGCTGGTTCGCCAAGCCTCGGGGCAAGCGGATTTTCAACCGGTGCTGCGCGGGGTTGTTGTCGGCGGCGGCTTCGGTGTTGCTGATGGCGCGTCGCGCCTGAATAGACGGCGACCTAACTGTGGGAGCGGGCTTGCTCGCGAAGAGGGAGTGTCAGTCGAAAAATATGTTTGATGACACACCGCCTTCGCGAGCAAGCCCGCTCCCACAATGTCCGACCAGCAATAGACCAACAGTAGAAATTCACTGTCGATTTTCCGGTGGAGGCCTTAGGCCCCGCGCCCTATGCTCAACCCATGAACCTACAAAACGCGATGCTTCCGCCCCACGCCGAGATGGTTCGCGCCATGCTCGAACGAGACACCACCTACGAGGGGGTGTTTTTTACTGCGGTCAAAACCACCGGCATCTTCTGCCGCCCCAGCTGCACGGCGCGCAAGCCAAAACCGGAGAACGTCGAGTTCTTCGCCCATGCCGATGACTGCCTGTCTGCCGGCTACCGCGCCTGCCTGCGATGCAAGCCGCTGGACGCGGCCGCCATCGCGCCGGACTGGGTGCAGAAGTTGCTCAAATCGGTGGACGCCGACCCCGAGCTGCGCTGGACCGATGCCCAGTTGCTGGCTGAAGGCATCGAGCCACTGAAACTGCGGCGCTGGTTCAAGCAGCATTTCGGCATGACGTTCCACGCGTGGCTGCGCACCCGACGCCTCGGCATGGCGCTGGGCGGGATCAGACAGGGCGATTCCATCGACAGCGCGGCGTTCGATTCCGGCTACGAATCCCTGAGCGGGTTCCGCGATGCCTTTCAAAAATCCTTTCACATTACCCCTGGTCGTGCGGCCAACAGCGAGCCCCTGCTGTTCACGCGCCTGACCACGCCGCTAGGGCCGATGATCGCCATGGCCGAACGGCGCGGTCTGGTGCTGCTGGAATTTCTCGACCGGCCGGCACTGACCCGGGAAGTCGAAGCCCTGCAGAACCGTCATGGCTACGCCGTAGCACCGGGGCACAACGCGCACCTGCAGCAAATCGAAACAGAACTGGCGCAGTACTTCGCTGGCAAATTGACTGAATTCAAGGTGCCGTTGCATCTGCCCGGCACTGAATTCTCCCGACAGGTCTGGGCCGAACTGGCGAAAATCCCCTATGGCCAGACCAGCACCTACGGCACCATTGCCGCGTTGTTGGGCAAACCCGGTGCCAGCCGCGCCGTGGGTCTGGCCAATGGGCACAACCGGATTTCGATTGTCTTGCCTTGCCATCGGGTGATCGGCGCGGACGGCTCATTGACGGGCTATGGTGGAGGACAACCGCGCAAGGCGTTTCTGCTCAGGCTGGAAAACGCTGCGGTGCAGGTCACACGACAACTCGCGTTCTGACGATTCGCTGTTTTTCAAAAGGAAGGAAATTCGATGAACACGTTCGACCAGCAATTCCACAGGCTGCATCAGGACGGCCTGCTGATTCTCACCAACGTCGCCGATGCCGCCGGGGCGCGCATCGTCGAGCAACTGGGCTGCAAAGCCGTGGCCACCAGCAGTGCGGCAGTCGCCTGGGCTCACGGTTATGCGGACGGCAATGCCCTGCCCCTCGAACGCCTGGTCTCGAGCGTCGAGTCCATCGCCCGGGTGATTTCGCTGCCGCTGACCGTGGACGTCGAGGCCGGCTATTCCGATGACCTGACACGGGTTGCCGAAGTGATTGATGCGGTGATTGCCGCCGGTGCTGTCGGGATCAATATCGAAGACGGTGCATCCCCGCCCGAGCTGCTGGCGCGCAAGATCGACATCGCCCGTCAGGTTGCGGAACGCCGTAATGTGAAGCTGTTCATCAACGCCCGCACCGATGTGTATCTCAAGGGTCTGGTGCCGGCCGAAGACCGCGTCGCGGAAACGCTCAAACGTGCGGCGCTGTATCAGTCGGCCGGTGCTGACGGGCTGTTCGCGGCCGGCGTTTCGGCGGAGTACGAGATTGCTGCGCTGTGCCATGGCACTCCGCTGCCGTTGAATGTGCTTGGGCTGCCGGGGCTGCCATCGCCTGAAGCGTTGCAAGCGCTGGGCGTTCGCCGTTTGAGCGCCGGTTCCGGTATCGCCGAGTTTCTTTACGGTGCGATGGCCGGCCTGGCCAAAAGCTTTCTGGAAACCGGCAAACTCGATAGCAGCCACCTCAAGGCGTTCACCTACGGGGAAGTGAACGCGCTGTTCAAACCTGCGGTGAACGCTTGACCGATCCTTATTTGCCCGCGACGGCGTTTCTCGCGTCCATTGATGAAGACTGGGCGCGCCACATCGCCGCCATCGGCCCGTGCCTGCACCAACCGCATGCGGCGCGCGATCCGTATGAGTCGCTGGTGCGGGCGATTGCCTATCAGCAACTGCACGCCAAAGCCGGGGATGCGATTGTCGGCCGGCTTCTGGCGCTGTTTCCTTCGACGGCGTTTCCGCGACCTGAACAGATTCTGGCGACCGGGTTTGATCAACTGCGTGGGTGCGGTTTTTCCGCGAGCAAGATCGCGACCATTCAGGGCATCGCTCAGGCGGCGCTGGATGGCGTGGTGCCGGATTATGCGACGGCGTTGGCGATGGACGATGAAGCGTTGATTGAACGGTTGATCACCTTGCGCGGGGTTGGGCGCTGGACGGTTGAGATGCTGTTGATCTACAGCCTGGAGCGGGCGGATATTTTGCCGGCGGATGACTTTGGGGTGCGCGAGGGGTATAGGCGGTTGAAAGGGTTGCAGGTGCAGCCGACGCGCAAGCAGATGGTGGAGATCGGGTTGGGGTGGCGTCCTTATCGGACGGTGGCTTCCTGGTATTTGTGGCGAGTGCCCAACAGGTAGACCGAGTCATCGTTCATCGCCGGAACGCCGCCCGGAGCAAGCCCGCTCCCACATTTGAAATGCATTCCCCTGTGGGAGCAGGCTTGCCCGCGAAGGCGTCAGCCCATTCACCACACATCCAAAGCCACCGGCACTCGCACCTCAAGTTATGAAGCCCCCTGCCGACAAGTCCTGTAGGAAACTACTGGTACTCAGCATGGAGCAGCAATGACCGTCATCTCTTCAATCTCTTCCTTGCCGCCACTGGCGGTCGCCAGGCCTGCTGCCACCCAGCCCGCCGTTGGCACGACCACCGAATCAACAGCCGCCCTGTCCTCCCCCGCATCGATTGTCACCTTGCATCAAGATAGCAACACCATCGATGCGCAGACTTACACCTCCCGGGGTGTCATTGCGGTGCCTGATGCCCCGCTTGCCTGGGAATACACGCAGCCTGACAAAGTGTCGTTTCGCATGGGTGGCAACTTCGCAAGCACTACAGCCAGTAGCCGGTTCCGGGGACTGGGTGAGACTCTGCTTCTGCAGCTGGCGCAATCCAACAAGAACATCTCCCAGTCGGTCATTCGCTCATCGACCGGACGGGAGCTTGAGCCTGCAGAGTTGGCAGCTGCCCAAGCCAGGCTCCACAGTGGCGTTGCAGACAACAGCATCAACCTGACCCTGAAAACGGCAAGCGGCAAAACCGTCCAGATCACGCTGTCCAGTCAGGATAACGCGCTGGCGGTGCAGGCTCAGGTCCAGGGCGGCGATCTCAGCGAGGAAGAACTTGCTGCGCTTGGGGCAATGGCCAAAGGATTTGAATCGGCCATTCAAGGCCTCACCGCCGTTCCACCGCAACTCAAGCTGGAGGCGCTGGCTCAGTTCGACACTGACGTGTTCTCCTCGGTCGACCTGATCACACGGTTCAAGCTCGACGATGACAGTACGCAGAGCCTTGAGCTGCACGCCGACGCAAGCCAGCGCCAGGTACGCATGAGCGGCGCGGCGGGTGATTTCGACATGTCCGTGGACCTGAAAAATGCCGCCATCCTCGGCGACAGCAATCAGAAAGCCAAGGCGCTCGCAGGGTATCTGCGTCAAATAGAAGCGGCGCGTGTACGAGGCGACGGCGACCAGAATCTGCTGTCGATGTTCGAGAGTGCATTCAAGACTGTGCACAGCAACTACCCGGAAAGCCGCGCTGCTACCGGACCGCAGGCGCTAACGGCGATCAAGCTGACAGACACCGACCGCCGCGTGCTCACCGGACTCGCCGACTTTAGCGCGACGGTCACCGAGAAGACTGTGAACGGCAATCCTGCACGGCCTCTCGAACTCGACTCGTTCACCTATGGCTTATCGCAGGCCACGCAATCCACAGGTCAGGATCAGTTCAATCGCAAGGTCGTCCAGAATCAGCAATCGCATCTGACGGCCCACTACCATAAGCCACTGTATGCCGGACAAAAGCTGAAACTGACGGATGACCCACAATCTCAGAACTATCAGTACTACCAGATCGACGATAAGGCCAGCAGCACGAGCAGCATCGGCTATGTCAAAGGTAAGTTGGTCGAAGCGTCCGTCAGCCATTCGGCGAGCCAGTCCACGCGTATTTCCAAATATGTAATGGGGCGCCTGGAAGAAGATAACGTGACACCTGTCTCGTCCTCGAAGACGCAAAATCTCCTCGGTCTTCTGCAACAGGCACTAAAAGAGGACAAACTGGCGCAACAGGGACGGGGTACGTCAAACGCCTTGGCCGCTATCCAGGACGAGGTGCTGTTGGTTGGCAGCCCGATGGAGATTAAGGGCTGACCGGAAAACCGATGCTGGTTCGGGAATGCGCCATTAGCGGTGCCCCGGGGTATTGATGGCGTTCAGTGGGACCGCTTTATCGTTCTTCGCGAGCAAGCCCGCTCCCACATTGGATTTGTGAATGACATAGATCCAATGTGGGAGCGGGCTTGCTCGCGAAGGCGGTGCCACTGTCACTACAATCCACAACTTGTCACAACCCGGATTTCAACCGACTGAACGCCCGAATCAACGCCCGGTTGAATGCCTTGCCATTGTCATTCTTGCTATACAACGAAGCCCTTACCTGCGCCGACGGATACGTCCCCGGATCATTACGAATCGCCGGGGCGATCAAGTCATCCGCCGCCGTGATCGCATTGGCGTAGTGAATGGTGTCGGTGATTGGCGCAATCACTTGCGGCGTCATGAGGTAATCCATCAACGCCAGCCCGGCCTCGGGATGCGGCGCGTCCTTGGGAATGACCATGGCGTCGAACCAGATCAACGTGCCCTCCTTCGGTATCCGGTAGGTCAACGTGAACGGTTTTTTCGCGGCTTCTGCCTGGCCCGCCGCAATGGCCACGTTGCCATTCCACGACATCGCCACGCAGGTGTTGCCATTGGCCAGGTCGCTGATGTTCAGGTCATTGTCGAAGTAACGGATGTACGGCCGGATCTTCGCCAGTTGCTGCTCGGCCAGCTTCAGGTCATCGAGGTTCTGGCGGTTGATGTCCAGCCCCATGTACTTCATCACCGCGGCGAACACCTCGTTGGGATCGTTGAGCAAACTCACGCCGCAATCGGCAAATTTCGAGACCACCGCCGGATCGAACAGCATCGCCCAACTGTCCGTTGGCGCCTCCGGCAGGCGCTTTTTGACGGCCTCTTCCTGATAACCCACACCGGTCGTGCCCCAGGCATAAATCCCGGCGTAACGATTGCCCGGATCGAACACCGCCATGTGCTGGCGGAACTCGTCACCGACGCCGGCAAAGTGCGGCAACCGTTGCAGGTTCAAGGTTTGAATGGCACCGCTCTGGATCGCCCTGGACAAATGCTGCCCCGCCGTCAGCACCAGGTCATAACCACTGCGGCCGGTGAGCAGTTTGGTCTCGACGGTTTCCAGGGAATCGAAATGATCGGCGACCACATGGATGCCGGTCTTTTTCTCGAAATTGGTCAGGGTATCCGGGGCCAGGTATTCGCCCCAGATGTACAGGTTCACCACCGGTCTGACGCTGTCGGCGGCCTGCACACACAAGGGTGCAAGCACCAGCAATAACGCTTGAGTCAGTTTGTGCAGGCCCATGATTACACTCCTTTACCAGCGTATTGAGGCATGGTGATGCACGCGACGTTACCGCCGCCGAGCAGGATTTCCCGGGAGTTTTCGATGCCGACGATCTTGTGCTGCGGGAACAGCTCAGCCAGTGTCGCCAGTGCCACCTGATCGTTACGGTCACCAAACAACGGCACCACGATCGAGGTGTTGCCGGCGTAGTAGTTGATATACGACGCGCAGATTCTGGTGCCGGCCTGACGGGTGTGGGTGCTGTCTTGCTGGTCGAGACCTTCGGCTTCTTCTGCAGTCCATTCCAGCACGTCGGGTTGTGGCAGTTTGTGCACGATCAACTCACGGCCACGGCTGTCACGGGTGCTGCGCAGGACGTCGTAGGCTTCCTGATAGATTTCCCATTGCGGGTCATCGCGGTTGTCGGTCCATTGCAGCACCACTTCACCGGGACGCACGAAGCACGCGAGGTCGTCGACGTGACCGTCGGTTTCGTCGAATTTGCAACCGCGCGGCAGCCAGATGACTTGCTCGGCGCCGAGGTAGTCCGTCAGCCGCCGGGTGACTTCTTCCTTGCCCAGGTGCTGGTTGCGATTGCGGTTGAGCAGGCATTGTTCGGTGGTGAGGATGCTGCCCTGGCCGTCACTCTGAATGCCGCCGAGTTCGGCGATCAGCGGTGCGCGGTAACGGTCGAAACGTTCGATTTCGAGGATCTTGCTGGCGATCTGGTCGTCCTTGTCCCACGGGTAGTACAAGCCGCCATCGAGGCCGCCGTACGCGTTGAATTCGAAGTCGACGCCGCGTACTTCGCCGCTGGCATCATTCACCACAAAGCACGGACCGCTGTCCCGAAACCAGGTGTCGTTGCAGGTCATTTCCACCACGCGAACTTGCGGCGGTAACTGACGGCGCGCCGTGGCGAATTGCGCGGCGGAGGCACACACGGTGACCGGTTCACTTTGAGAGATGGCGGTGACGATCTGCACCCAGACTTTCTGCGCCGGCTTGGCCCCGTTGCGCCAGACATCGGTGCGCTCCGGCCAGCCGAGCCAGCAACCGGCCTTGGTTTCGAATTCGCCGGGCAGGCGAAAGCCGTCTTGTTTTGGGGTGGTGTCGAGCGAACGTGCCATGGTCAAACCTCGTTGACGGGGATTGGAATGACCACAGGCTAAGGTCGTCGGCACCCTCCTCGCCAACGATGATAATTGCGGAACAGTTGAATAAAACTCATCAATCGATCAGTTGATCATTGAACCATTCGAGCATCTGCGCCACAGCCGGACGCTCCAGGCGCACTCGTTCACACACCAGCGCGTATTGGCCCAGCGCAGTCATGCTTGAGGTAAACGGCCGGACCAGTCGACCGCTGAGCAAGTCTTCCTGCGCCGTGAGGTTATCGCCCATGGCCACGCCCTGTCCTTGGGCCGCGGCTTCCAGCGCCAGGCCGGCATGGGCGAAATACAACTGTCGTTCGGGGCGTTGATCGCCGGCATGACTGGTGAGCCACGCGGTCCAGGTCTTGCCGTCCTGATCGTCGTGCAGCAGGCAGTGGCGCGCCAGGTCCTTCGGGGTTTTCAAGGCGCCTTGGTTGAACAGGCCGGGACTGCACACCGGGAAGAACTGCAATGCCGGCAATGGCCGAACGAAGTACGCGCTGCTGTCCACCGGGCCGGTGCCGTAGGTGATCGCAAGGTCGATGTCTTCCCCCGGCGCGGTGGCGTCGATTGGCTGTTCGTAGAGATGCAAGGTGATATGCGGATAGCGCGCATAGAAATCCGTGAGGCGACGCATCAACCACTTTTGCGCCAGCTCGGCCGTCACCGCCAGGCGCAACACCGCCAGCGACGACGGATCGCGCAGTTCATCGCAGGCTTCACCAATCAGTTCGAAGGCTTGCTGCAGGCTTTGCATCAGGCGCCCGGCGGCCATGGTCGGACGGATTTGCCGGCCTTCGCGGATGAACAGCGACACGCCCAGTTGCTCTTCGAGCTGGCGGATCTGATGGCTGACGGCGCTGTCGGTGACGCACAACTCTGCGGCGGCCCGGCCGAAGTGGGCGTGGCGGGCGGCGCACTCGAAGGTTTTCAGGGCTGCAAGGGAAGGTAGTCGTCGCATGGGTCGGTTCCCGATTCGAGGTGCTCATGCTGACCGGGTGAACGGTGGGCGTCCAGTGGGACCGTTTATTCGTTCATCGCCAGCAGGCTAGCTCCCACAGTGGTCTCATGAACACTGGAGATCCAATGTGGGAGTTAGCCTGCTAGCGATAAGGCTTGAATATTCACCACCAAGCCACCCGCCCATCACCCTTCTTTATCCACCATGACATCCCCCAAAACCCGGCGCATGTTGATGCCTCAACCGGAGGGATTCGCCATGCTTGATGCACTCAAAAAGATCAATTCAACGTCCGCCTTCAACCGTTGGGCCGGTTTCGAGGTCACTCGCACCGAGCCGGGCGAGGTGGAACTGACCCTGGCTTTTCGCGAGGCGGACATGGCGCAATACGCAGGCTTCCTGCATGCCGGCCTGATTGGCGCGCTGCTCGATACCGCCTGTGGGTTTGCGGCCGGAACGGTCGCTGGCAATGTCCTGGCATCGCATTTTTCGGTGAATTGCCTTGCACCCGCCGTCGGTGAAGTGTTCATTGCGCGCGGCCAGGTGGTGAAGTCCGGCAAGAAGCAGGTGTTTGCCCGTGCCGAACTGTTCGCGCAAACAGGGGATCAGTTGAAGCTGGTGGCAACCGGCGATGCGATCCTGGTGCCGATCCAGCAGTGAACCACCGGTTTTCGGGGCGGTCAGGGAAGTAACAGCCAATCATTTGGAGGTTCTGCCATGCAGCTCGAAGGCTCCTGCCACTGCGGCGCCGTGTCGTTCAGTCTGACCAGCGCCCACCCCTATCCTTACCAACGTTGCTATTGCTCGATCTGCCGCAAGACCCAGGGCGGTGGCGGTTACTCGGTCAACATCGCGGGCGATGCCGCCAGCCTCAAGGTGCGCGGTCGCAAATCCATCGCGATCTATCACGCGCGACTCAAGGACGAAGGCGATAAACGCGCCCACCGTAGCACGGCAGAGCGGCACTTCTGCTCGGTGTGCGGCTCGGGCTTGTGGCTGTTCAGCCCTGAATGGCCGGAACTGATTCACCCGTTCGCCTCGGCCATTGATACGGCGTTGCCGGTGCCACCCGAGTACACGCACGTGATGCTCAATTCGAAAGCGCCGTGGGTGGAGGTTGCGGCACATGCCGGTGATCGGCAGTGCGAGATCTGGCCCGAGGAGTCCATCGCACAGTGGCACGAGCGACTGGACCTGGCTCGCTAATCAAAACTTCAATTTTTTTTCACACGGCAGTTCCCCTTTGCGTTTTTCGTTCGGTTAACCCTCAGAAGCCTTTCACTTACCGATCGATTCGATACAAAGGGATCTCCATGTCGCACCCAATTGCTGCGCGTTTTCGTTTTGCCCTGTGCCCCTTGGCACTGGCCCTTCCGGCCGCTCTGCTGAGCCTTGCCTCCACCGCCCATGCCGCCGAAACGGCCACCGGCAAAACGGCAGCCAAGGACGATGGCGTGCTGCAACTGGGTGCGACGAACATCAATGGTGTCGCCTTGGGCGCGACCACCGAGGACACCCATTCCTACACCACCGGCTCAACATCTTCGGCCACTGGCCTGCCGTTGTCGCTGCGTGAAACACCGCAATCGGTCACGGTGATTAGCCGCCAGCAAATGGACGATCGCGGCGTGCAAAGCATCAGCGATGCGTTGCGTAACACCCCCGGTGTTTCGACGCAGAAATATGACAGCGACCGTACCGAGTTTTCCGCCCGCGGCTTTGCCATCACCAACTTCCAGTACGACGGGGTCAACCAGCCTTACGACGGTGTTTATGGTGAAAACCCGAACAACAGCGACGACTCGGCCAGCCTTGACCGCATTGAGGTCGTCAAGGGCGCGACCGGCCTGATGACCGGCGCTGGCGACCCGTCCGCCACCGTCAACCTGATCCGCAAGAAGCCGACCAAAGAGTTCAAGGCCTCGATCAGCGGCACCGTCGGTTCCTGGGACAGTTACCGCACCACCGGTGATATTTCCGGTTCGCTGACTGACTCGGGCAACGTGCGCGGGCGTTTTGTCGGCGTGTACCAGGACAAGGATTCCTACATTGACCACTACAGCCAGAAGAAAGACCTGTACTACGGAATCCTCGAAGCCGACCTGACCGACGATACCTTGCTGACGTTCGGCATCGACAAGTCCAGCGCCACACCTCGCGGCAGTTCCTGGACCGGTAACACGACGTACTTCTCTGACGGCGGCCGTACCGACTTTTCGCGCAGTTTCAACCCGGCGGCCGACTGGAGCCGCCGCGATTTTGACGAAATCACCTACTTTGCAACACTGGAACAAGCGTTGGCCAACGACTGGAAATTCAAAGCCAGCCTCAGCGAGAAAACCACCGATCACGACACCCAACTGGCCTCGGCCAGCTACGGCAATCCGGACCGTGCTACCGGCGAAGGCATGTCCTTCTTCTGGGGTCGTTTCGAAGGTCATCGCGTGCAGGACACGGCCGACGTGAACGTCTCCGGCCCCTTCACGCTGGGCGGTCGCGAGCATGAACTGGTGGCCGGCGTCATGGCGTCCCACTCCCGCCAGACCGGTTCCACCTACGACATCAGCGCCTTCGAAAGTGTCCCGGGGAGCATCTACGATTGGGAAGGTCATCTGCCGAAACAGGAATTCCCGGTAAACGGCAAGTACGAACGCACCCAGAGCCAGAACGGTCTGTACCTCGCCACCCGCCTGCGCCCGACCGATGATCTGTCGGTCATCCTCGGCAGCCGACTGAGCACCTTCAAGTACAACGAAGACTACCGCTACAACGTGGGTTCACCGCTGGACGACACCCACGCGAGCTACAAGGAACACGGCGTCGTCACGCCTTACGCCGGCGTGGTCTATGACCTGAACGACGTGTACTCGGTATACGCCAGCTACACCTCGATCTATCAGCCACAGACCTACAAGGATGCCAGTGGCGTGACCCTGGCACCGGTTGAGGGCGACAGCTATGAAACCGGCCTGAAAGCCGCTTACTTCGATGGCCGGCTGAATGCCAGCCTGGCGTTGTTCCGCATCGAGCAGGACGGCGTCGCGGAGCAGACCGGCACCAACGCAATCACCAACGAAGGCATCTTCAAAGCCGTCGACGGCACCACCACCAAAGGTGTGGAACTGGAACTGGCCGGCGAGCTGACCGAGGGCTGGAACCTGACGGCCGGTTACACCTACGCACGCACCCGTGATAAAGACGAACAGCGGATCTTTGGTTACCCGCTGTCCACCACAAAGCCTGAGCACGTGGTACGGACGTTTACCACCTATCGCCTGCCTGGCGCCCTGGACAAAGTGACCGTCGGCGGCGGCATCAGTTGGCAGAGTGCCTCCTACGGCAAAATCTACAGCGCTCCCGCTGGCGACTACACCCGGATCAAACAGGGTGGCTACACCCTCGTGGACCTGATGATCCGTTACCAGTACAACGAGCACCTGAGCTTCACCGCCAACGCCAACAACGTCTTCGACAAGAAGTACCTGGCCGGCCTGGGCAACTTCGACACCACGTTCTACGGTGAGCCGCGCAACCTGATGCTGACCACCAAGTGGGACTTCTAAGCTGAACCCGTGGCGAGGGATTTACGCCCTCGCCACAGGCGACTCACTGCTCGCCAACCCCGTTCACAGTCTTTGACAGTTTTGCGACAAAGCTGCCAAAGATTGCCGGGCGGCACCCGCCTAGCATGGGCGCATCCACTATCACCCAGGGTGCTCCCATGTTTCGTTCGCTGTATTTGCCGTTGACCTCTTTTTGCCTGCTTCTCCCCTCCACCTCCTTGTATGCCGAAGACTGGCACTACAGCCTGCGCGCCGGCGCTGCCAGTGCGCCGCGTTACAGCGGCAGTGATGAACGCGTGGTGGCGCCGCTGCTGGGCGGCGAAATCGTCAGCCCTTATGGCTTCTTTCTCGACACGCAAAAGGGTCTTGGCTGGGCGTTTGATGAAGAGGACTTCGGCCTCAGCGTCTACGTCGGCGCAAGTGATGTGCGCAAGGACCGTAAAAGCGGTTTCAAGGGCTCGGATGAGCTCAACGGTATGGGCTCGATCAAGTCGCGTCCCTTGCTGGGGCTGGACGGAACCTATCACATGGGGCCGATCATCCTCGGCGCCAGTTATGAACATGCGCTTGAAGAAGACGAGGACGAACACGACACCGGCTCAGCCTGGAACCGATTGAAGCTGAGCATCAGCGCACCGTTTTATGAAGGTGACTACGGCAAGGTCGTCGGCAGCCTGAACAGTCAGTTTGGCGACAGCAATTACATGCGCACCTGGTATGGCGTGAGCAGCGCTCAAGCGTCGCGCAGCAAGTTCAAGGCGTATGACACCAAAGGTGGCCTGGTGAGTCGGGGGGCGGATTTGACCTGGTCGCTGCCGATAAACGATGAATGGAGTTTTACCACGGTGCTGGCGGTACAGTACCTGGGTGGTAAAGCGGCGGACAGTCCGATTGTCGAGCGTCGGATGCAGACTTCGGTGGCTGGGCAGGTCGTTTACAGCTTTTGATTTGAGGGTGTTGCCGATGACGCCATCGCTGGCAAGCCAGCTCCTACACGGTACGCGTACAAACTGTAGGAGCTGGCTTGCCGGCGATGGCGTTGGCCGCAGCGCCGCACCTAATCCTGATGCACCCAGGTCATGCGAAACGACGCCCCGCCCCACGGCGAATCCGCCACTTGCACTTGCCCGCCATGAGACTGCGACACCCGCCGCACCAAGGCCAGGCCCAGGCCGAAGCCACCCGTGCGGCGATCCCGACTGGCGTCCAGGCGCGAGAACGGTTCGAAGATTTTCTCCCGCCCGTCCACCGGCACGCCCGGTCCGTCGTCGTTGACCTGGACTTCGTAATGATCCCCGGTGCGCACCAACGACACCTCCACTCGCTCTTCGGCATAGCGAATGGCATTGCGCAGCAGGTTGATCACCGCGCGCGCCATGAAGCGCGGCTCGATGCGCACCTCATCGACCCGGCACTCGACAATCAGCAGTTGCACCCCGGCCGCTTCGGCCTCCAGCGCCACGCTGCCGACCACGCTGTCGAGCCAACTGTTGGCCTGAATATTCTCCCGGGTAATGACCGTGGCACCGCGCTCAAGGCTGGCGTAGGTCAGCAGCTCCGAGACCATTTCTTCCAGCTCGCCGAGGTCGGCGTACATGTCGGCAATCAATTCGCGACGCTGGCTCGGATCGGATTGTTGCTTGAGCTGATCGAGTTCGAACGACAGCCGGGCAATCGGTGTGCGCAATTCATGGGATACCGCGTTGGTCAGCTCACGCTGATTGGCGATCAGGCCTTCGATGCGCGCCGCCATCAGGTTGAAATGCTCGGACAGGTCGCGAATGTTCGAACGCTTGGACAGCTGGATCCGCGCCGACAGGTTGTTGTCGCCAAAGCGTTCGGCGGCGAGGCGCAGTTTCTCCAGATCTCGCCAGTGTGGGCGCACCCAGAATAACAACACGAAACCGATCATCACCGCGATCATCAAATAGGCCGCGGCAATGTAGAACGGCATCAGGCTCGGCTCGGCCGGCAGCTTGATGCTGAGCAACTGCGAACCGTCGTCAATGCGCGAGATGAACTGCGTGTACTTGTCACGCAGCACCAGCAGGCCTTGGGCCAACTCGGCTTTTTCCTGATCGGTCAGGGCCAGTTGATCCGTTTCGACCAGGCTCAGGCCCAAACCGTAGTGAGGGCGCACGGTTTCCAATTGGCGTTCCCGCGCCGGACCGTCCAGGCCGCGCAACTGCTCCACCAGCGACCAGGCCTGACCTCGCACCGCCTCGCGGTTGTAGCTCTGCATTTGACCGGCGAGCAGCGCATCGAACGTGCGCTCGACGGTTTGCAACCCCAGTACCAGGCCAACCGTCATCATCACAAACAGACCGAGAAATAACCGCAGCATTTACAGCTCCCACGCGAACGGATTGAACAGGTAACCCTTGCCCCAGATGGTCTTGATGCACACCGGTTCACGCGGGTTGTCCTTGAGCTTGCCGCGCAACTTGCTGATGTAGACGTCGACGCTGCGGTTGAGGCCGTCGAAGGCGATCCCGCGCATGCGGTTGAGGATATCGTCGCGGGACAAAATCTTGCCCGCCGCGCTGGCCAGCAACCACAGCAATTCGAACTCCATGGTGGTCAGCTCGATGCCCTCACCCGCCAGGCGCACTTCGCGACAGCTGCGATCGATGCTCAGATGGCCGAATTCCAGCGAGCTGCAGACAGTGCTGTCCGGCGTTTGCCGGCGTTGCAACGCACGCAGACGGGCCAGCAATACCGGCGGCTTGATCGGCTTGATCACGTAGTCGTCGGCGCCGGATTCCAGGCCGAGGATGTGATCGAGGTCGTCTTCCTTGGCGGTGAGAATGACGATCGGCGTATCGGACACGCTACGAATTTCGCGACACACGTGCAGGCCACTCTGACCCGGCAGCATCAGGTCGAGTACAACGATTTTCGGTTTGAAGTCGAGGAACGCGGCCAACGCGAGGTCGCCGCGATGCACCTGTAACACTTCAAAGCCATGTTGGGACAGGAAGTGCGCGATCAGCCCGGCAAGCCTTTCGTCGTCTTCCACCAGCAGAACTTTGCCAAAACCCAGGTTATCCATAACGAACGCGTGCCAACTCTTGTATGAAGTGGGCGGCATTATGGCGTCAATCAGTGTCGGGGCGGCGATTGCAGGCAGCAAAAACCGGCCTCTGGGGCCGGTTTTCAGTGATCTTTCATACTCTTAAGAGTTTTTAACAATTGCGCTGCAAAAGATCGCAACTAACTGTAGGAGCACGGCTTGCCGGCGAAGGCGATCTCAAGGACGCCTTCGCCGGCAAGCCGGTCTCCTACAGGTCATGCGGCGGCTGGGACACCGCTGTGGAAGCGGAACTCCACGTCCGGCGATTCGATCAGTTCCTGCTCGGCAGCGCGGACCCGCTCGATCACCTGAGCGATGTCCTTGGCGTCACCGTACTGGTAAGCCAGTTTCAGGTAACCCTGGAAGTGCCGCGCCTCACTTTTCAGCAGACCGAAGTAGAACTTGCCCAGTTCCTCGTCCAGGTGCGGCACCAGCGCCTCGAACCGCTCGCAGCTGCGGGCTTCGATAAACGCACCGACTACCAGGGTATCGACCAGCTTGACCGGTTCATGGCTGCGCACTACTTTGCGCAAGCCAGAGGCGTACCGCCCGGCGGACAGCTGGCGCAGCTCGATCTTGCGCTTCTTCATCAGGCGCATGACTTGTTCGTGGTGCACCAGCTCTTCCCGCGCGAGCCGCGACATCAGGTTGATCAGATCGACGTGGGAGTGATACTTGGCGATCAGGCTCAATGCCGTGCTGGCCGCCTTGAATTCGCAGTTCTTGTGGTCGATCAGCAAGGTTTCCTGATCGGCCAGTGCGGCCTGGACCCAGCCGTCGGGGGTGCGGCAACCGAGGAACTCGTGAATTTCGGGAAGGATCATGGGGCTCACGGACATAAAGGTTCAAAACGAAGGGCGCCGATTATACCGGCCCGCCGCCAGACCACCAGCCACGACCGTTGATATGTATCAAGTCCCGGATGCGTGACCAGCAACTATAGTTGTGCAACGCCATGCTTTTTTTCCCTCTGGAGATCCCGATCATGCAAGCCATTCGCAGCATTCTGGTGGTCATCGAACCCGAACACTCGGAAAGCCTGGCGCTCAAACGGGCCAAGCTGATTGCCGGGGTAACCCAGGCTCACCTGCATCTGCTGGTGTGCGACCGCAAGCATGACCACAGCGGCATGCTCGGTGTGCTCAAGGCAGCGCTGCTCGCGGATGGCTACAGCGTGACCACCGAGCAGGCGTGGAACGAAAGCCTGCACGAAACCATCGTCGATGTGCAGCAAGCCGAAGGTTGCGGGCTGGTGATCAAGCAGCATTACCCCGACAGCTCATTGAAAAAAGCCTTGCTGACCCCGGCGGACTGGAAACTGCTGCGTTACTGTCCGACTCCGGTGCTGCTGGTGAAAACCTCGAAACCCTGGGCAGGCGGTGTGGTCCTGGCGGCGATTGATGTCGGCAATACCGATGACGAACACCGTCACCTGCACAACATCATCATCGATCACGGTTATGACATCGCCAGCCTGGCCAAGGCTCATCTGCATGTGGTCAGCGCTCATCCTTCACCAATGCTGTCGGCGGCGGACCCTACGTTGCAGCTCAGCGAAACCATCGAGGCGCGTTACCGCGAACAGTGCATAGCGTTTCAAGCCGAGTTCGACATCGACAATGAGCACCTGCATATCGCGGAAGGTCCGGCGGATGTGTTGATTCCGTACATGGCCCACACGTTGGGCGCATCGGTGACCGTGATTGGCACGGTGGCGCGGTCCGGGATATCCGGCGCGTTGATCGGCAATACGGCGGAGGTAGTGCTGGATGCGGTGGAGAGCGATGTGCTGGTGTTGAAGCCGCAGGAGATTGAGGATCATCTGGAAGAGATGGTGTCTCATCATTGAGATATGTGGTGCCCATCCGGGCGCCTTCGCGGGCAAGCCTCGCTCCTACAGGTCAGCACGTAACCCTGTAGGAGCGAGGCTTGCCCGCGAAGCTTTTAAGGGTTAACCCCCGAACGCATCCTTTAGGAACCCGGGCGCGATGTAACGTTGGTAATGCGCCTCGGAGAGCAAAAAGAACTCCCGATCAATCGCATCCCGCAGCTCCGGCAGGTTCCAGTCGCGAAACTCCGGCATCAACACCATCCCGTAGGCTTCCAGATTGTTGATCACCCGCGCGCCTCGGGCGATCAACTGATAGGCCCAGCAATATTCCGACTGATGCGGCACGAAGCGAATCTTGCGCTGCTCCAGTTGCAAACGCAGGCGCTGGGGATCGAAAACCTCCAGTTTGCTGGCCATCACCTGGGACAACAGTTGCTCCAGCCGCAGCCATACCGCGCGTTTTTCCTCCTCGTTGTAACCGTTCCAGTTGATCACTTCATGGTGGAAACGCTTGCAGCCACGGCAGACCAAGTCACCGTAAACAGTGGAGCAAAGGCCGACGCAGGGGGTCTTGATGGTCTGATTGGGCATAGGTCAACAAAGCACGGGAAAGCAGAACAGGCCGGCATGTTAGCCCTTTGTCTAACATTCATCACCCCTCAAAGTTGAGAGCCCAACTTACCTTTAAATTTTTTTTGCCGTAGAATCAGCCAGCCTTTTAAGGCGCCAATGTCCGTTAGAAGCTGTTTTCAAAGCGTCACGAGCACAGTCGTTCCTTCAGAGCGGTGTTGGCGAAGGGTTTTTCCAGCGGGGAAAAGCCCAACGCCAACCCTCATCAGCTCCCCGTTCTGCAGGCGTAAAACTTTGAAAGCAGCTTCTGTAAGGAATTGTCGGTAATTCTGGCTAAGTGGCCCACAACGCCACGCAGCGCATGAGTACGGCAATTTCGGGATGAGCGTCCCGGACACCCATTTGGGACCACTGATGAGGGTAATAACTGTGCTTGAAGCCTACCGCAAACATATCGAAGAGCGTGCAGCACTGGGTATCGTTCCCCAGCCGCTTAACGCCGAACAAACTGCAGGCCTGGTTGAGCTGCTGAAGAATCCCCCGGCTGGCGAAGAAGCTTTCCTCGTTGACCTGATCACCAATCGCATTCCGCCTGGCGTGGACGAAGCGGCCTATGTAAAGGCAGGTTTCCTGTCTGCCCTGGCCAAAGGCGAAGCCACTTCCCCTCTGATCGACAAGAAACGCGCTGTAGAACTGCTCGGCACCATGCAGGGCGGCTACAACATCGTGACCCTGGTTGACCTGCTCGACAACGCCGAACTGGCTGCTGTCGCTGCCGCTCAGCTCAAGCACACCCTGCTGATGTTCGATGCGTTCCACGACGTCGCGGAAAAAGCCCGCAACGGCAACGAACACGCCAAAGGCGTGATCCAGTCCTGGGCTGACGGCGAGTGGTTCCGCAACCGCCCTGTCCTGGCCGACAAGATCAGCCTGCGCGTGTTCAAGGTCACCGGCGAAACCAACACCGACGACCTGTCCCCTGCTCCGGACGCCTGGTCCCGCCCGGACATCCCGCTGCACGCCCTCGCCATGCTGAAAATGGCCCGCGAAGGCATCGTGCCTGACGTCCAGGGTGTCACTGGCCCGATGAAGCAGATCGAAGAAATGCGCGGTCAAGGCTTCCCTATCGCCTACGTCGGTGACGTGGTCGGTACCGGTTCTTCGCGTAAATCCGCCACCAACTCGGTGCTGTGGTTCTTCGGCGACGACGTTCCTTACGTGCCGAACAAGCGTGCCGGCGGTTTCTGCTTCGGCAGCAAGATCGCTCCGATCTTCTACAACACCATGGAAGATGCCGGCGCACTGCCGATCGAATTCGACGTTACCAACATGAACATGGGCGACGTGATCGACCTGTACCCGCATGCTGGCAAAGTCTGCAAACACGGCACCGACGAAGTCCTGACCACCTTCGAAATGAAGACCCCGGTCCTGTTGGACGAAGTTCGTGCCGGCGGCCGTATTCCGCTGATCATCGGTCGCGGTCTGACCGACAAGGCACGTGCCGAACTGGGCCTGGGCCCTACCGATCTGTTCAAACTGCCTGAAGCACCTGTCGACACCGGCAAGGGCTACACCCTGGCACAGAAAATGGTCGGCAAGGCGTGCGGTCTGCCAGCAGGCAAAGGCGTTCGTCCTGGCACCTACTGCGAACCGAAAATGACCACCGTCGGCTCTCAGGACACCACCGGTCCGATGACCCGTGACGAACTGAAAGACCTGGCGTGCCTGGGCTTCTCGACCGATCTGGTAATGCAGTCCTTCTGCCACACCGCGGCTTACCCTAAGCCGATCGACGTGACCACCCACCACACCCTGCCAGACTTCATCATGACCCGCGGCGGCGTTTCCCTGCGTCCGGGCGACGGCATCATCCACAGCTGGCTCAACCGCATGCTGCTGCCGGACACCGTCGGTACCGGTGGTGACTCGCACACCCGTTTCCCGATGGGCATTTCGTTCCCGGCCGGTTCCGGTCTGGTAGCGTTCGCCGCCGCCACTGGCGTTATGCCGCTGGACATGCCGGAATCGATCCTGGTGCGCTTCAAAGGCAAAATGCAACCGGGCGTCACCCTGCGTGACCTGGTTCACGCCATTCCTTACTTCGCGATTCAGGCTGGCCTGCTGACCGTCGAGAAGAAAGGCAAGAAGAACGCCTTCTCCGGCCGCATCCTGGAAATCGAAGGCCTGGACAACCTGAGCATCGAACAGGCTTTCGAGCTGTCCGACGCCTCGGCTGAACGTTCGGCTGCCGGTTGCACCATCAAGCTGTCGAAAGAGTCGATCACCGAGTACCTGAACTCCAACATCACCCTGCTGCGCTGGATGATCGGCGAAGGCTACGGCGATGCACGTACCCTGGAACGTCGCGCTCAAGCGATGGAAGCCTGGGTTGCCAACCCGGAGTTGATGGTTGCCGATGCTGACGCCGAATACGCTGAAGTCATCGAAATCGACCTGGCCGACATCAAAGAGCCTGTGCTCTGCGCGCCAAACGATCCGGACGACGCCCGTCTGCTGTCCAGCGTTGCTGGCGAGAAGATCGACGAAGTGTTCATCGGTTCGTGCATGACCAACATCGGTCACTTCCGCGCTGCCGGTAAACTGCTGGATCAGGTCAAGGGTCAGCTGCCAACCCGTCTGTGGCTGTCGCCGCCGACCAAGATGGACGCTCACCAACTGACCGAAGAAGGCTACTACGGCATCTACGGCAAGGCTGGCGCACGCATGGAAATGCCAGGCTGCTCGCTGTGCATGGGTAACCAGGCACGTGTAGAGCCGAACTCGACTGTTGTGTCGACTTCGACCCGTAACTTCCCGAACCGTCTGGGTGACGGCGCGAACGTCTACCTGGCTTCGGCCGAGCTGGCGTCCGTTGCGTCCATCCTGGGTCGCCTGCCGACCGTCGAGGAGTACATGGAATACGCTGGCAAGATCGACAGCATGGCGGCTGATGTTTACCGCTACCTGTCCTTCGACCAGATCGCCGAGTTCCGTGAAGTTGCTGCGAACGCCAATATCCCGGTCGTTCAAGCCTAACGTTACAACGCTGTAAAAAACGCCGCCCATCGTGAGATGAGTGGCGTTTTTTTATGCCTGAAAGGTTTGCACCATCCCCCTTGTGGGAGCGAGCCTGCTCGCGATAGCGGTAGTACATTCATATCGATGTTGACTGATCCTCCGCTATCGCGAGCAGGCTCGCTCCCACAGGGTTATGTGGTTGGCTTGAGGGCTTGCTGGACGGCAACATCGACACTCAGGCCGCTGAGAATCACCTGCTCCAGTTCCTGCGCCGGCAACTTCGACAGCGCCGCTTTTGCCTGATGCTTGAGCCGCGCCAGGATCAGCAGTTTGTCCTCCGCGCGCACCTGCAAAAAGAACGCTTCCAGTGCTTCGATGCTGGTGCCGTCCAGATCCGGCGACTCTTCGAGACTGAGGATAACCGTATGCACCGGCGGCTGTGCGTGCCTCGCCAGGCGCAATGCACCACCGAGAATGCGCTCCACATTGGCGAAAAACAGCGCCTCGCTGGGCCGCACGATCAGCACTCCGGGGATTTCCTTCGCGTCGGGATGTCGTTGCAGGTCAATAAAATCGTGACCTCCGGCCATTTGCCCCAACACCTGGATGTCCGCCGACGACATCTGCTTGAGCATCAGCACCACGCTGATTGCCACTGCCAGCAGCAAGCCGTCCAGCACGCCCAGCACCAGCACCGCCGCCACCGCGCAAATCACCAGCAGGCGGTCGCGACGCCAGATGAAATACCGGCCCAACGGTTGCAGGCTCAAGCCACGGGCCAAGGCATGAATGACGATGGCAGCCAGCACCGGCTCGGGAGTCAGGGCAATCCACGGCAATACCGTCAGGACGATGAGCAGCACCACCCCGGCCGCCACAATCCCGGCCAGACGCGAACCGGCCCCCGCCGCTTCATTGGCCGATGTCGCAGAATAACCAGCGCCTGCGGGCATGCCATGAAACAGTCCCGATAAAAGATTGGCCGCACCGAGGGCCAGCAGATCGCGGTTGGTAGACACCCGGTCGCCGTGTTTGAGCGCAAACGAGCTGATCGAGCCGTAAGACTCGGCATACAGGATCATCACCATGGCGAACGCCAGTTCACCCAAGCGCAACCAGTCAGTGAACGGCAACACCGGGAGCAGCGGTACTTCGAGACTCAGATCGATGACGCCGATCAACTTGACCCCGTAGGCCGGCAGGTTCAGCCATTGGCCCGCCGCGATGCCGAGCGCCACCACCAGCAAACCGCCAGGCAAACGCCTGACCCGTGCGCACAGCCACAACACCAGCAACGCCACCGCGCCTACCAATGCCCCGACTTTATTCCACTGCGGCCACTGCTCCAGCAGTTGCGGCAGGAAACGGATCAGGTTACCGGTGCTCAAATGGACGTCGACGATGCTCGCCACTTGTTTGAGGATGATGGTCACGGCCAGCCCCACTGCAAAGCCGCGCAGCACCGGTTTGGCGATGAATGAGGTGACGCTGCCGAGTTTGAATACCCCGGCCAACAGGAAGAAACCTCCGGTCATCAGCACCAGGCCGATCGCCAGACTCATGCGCAAGGCCGGATCGCCATTGGCCAGCGTGGCGGTGGCGGCAGCCAGAACGGCCGCTGACGACGAGGTCGCGGACACGATGGCAAACCGGCTGGTGCCGAACAGTCCGTAACACAGCAACCCGGCAAACAAGGCAATCACCCCGGCCTGTGGCGGCAACGCGGCAATGCTGGAATAGGCGACCGCCTCGGGCAGCAACAAACCGGCAATCGACAGGCCGGCCAGTACGTCCAGCCAACGGTCAGGTGTATCGGCACGGGGTTGCGCCGATGCGCCGGGGGTACGAGCCATGTAGCGTCTCCAGAGACGGCGCTTTACGACGCGCCGATGCAGCCGCAGCTTAGCTGTTTATCCCTTGGGATAGGTGTTCTGGATCAGGTAGTGCGGTACAAAAATGCTGCCCATTGTGAGAGGTCGTTTTTTGGTGGTGTACATATCCGTTGCTGCGGTAACGGCCGCTAATGGTTTCGCTTTTACAGCGAGTCACTTTCGAAAAGCGCGAAAGTAACCAAAGCGCTCTTGCCCCTTTCGTTCGGTGCCTCGCTAAGGCTCGGCATGCCCTCGTTCCGGTCCTGCTCCGTGGGCCCGCCGCCATCGGCCATCCCTGGCCGGGGGCGGCTAACCCGGCATCCATGCCGGGTTGCCCACTGCGCAGAACCTCCACTCGGCCTCTCGAGGGGGCGACTACCGCCACGGCCGCCGAGGCGGCCTGAAAGCCGACCTGGCTCATTTTGTGTACGCGTTGTCCTTCTCTGCTGCGCTCACTCATTCCGGACATGTACACCAATCCCCTGTAGGAGCCGGCTTGCTGGCGATGGCGCCTGTTCAGGCGATAAATGCGTCGACTGACACACCGCTATCGCCAGCAAGCCGGCTCCTACACGGGGATTGGGTTCACACGACTCAAAATTGTAGGAGCCAGCTTGCTGGCGATGGACGTCAACGATGACGCGGGTTGTCTGGATGAACGCGTTGCCCAGACGCTTTTCGCCGGCAAGCCGGCTCCTACAGGGGTCGGTGTGCGCTTTTGATTTTCACCACTCATCAGGCCGAGCGTTAGCTCGCCTTCAGCTTTTGATCTTGAGGTACACGCCCCCTCGAGAGGCCGAGTGGAGGTTCTGCGCAGTGGGCAACCCGGCATGGATGCCGGGTTAGCCGCGCACGGCCAGGGATGGCCGATCGCGGCGGGCCCACGGAGCAGGACCGGAGCGAGGGCATGCCGAGCCTAGGCGAGGCACCGAACGAAAGGGGCAAAAGCCCTTGGTTACTTGGGGCTCTTCCAAGTGACTCGCCGTAAGGGCGAAACCATTAGCGGCCGTTACCGCAGCAACGGATATGTCCCCCCCTCAAAAAACCAGCGCACAAAAAAACGGCCAACCCGCAAAGCGGATCAGCCGTAATCTCAACCAATCAAGCAAACAACAGCAATCAAGCGCTCAGCGAATAAATCAACGCCGAAATAGCCACCAAACCAACCGCCGTCACAAACACATTGGACGCTTGACCACGGAAACGGGCCATCGCCGGCACCTTGCGGATCGCATACATCGGCATCAGGAACAGAATCGCCGCAATGATCGGGCCACCGAGAGTCTCGATCATCCTCAGGATGCTCGGATTCAGCGTCGCCACAATCCAGCACACCACCAGCATGAACGCCGCGGTCATACGGTCCAGCGTCTTCGGTGCCGGACGCTTGCCACTCTTCACGATCAGGCCTTTCAGACCTTCACTGGCACCGATGTAATGCCCGAGGAACGACTTGGAAATCGCCACAAACGCAATCAACGGCGCCGCAAACTCGATGGTCGGGTTGCTGAAGTGGTTGGCCAGGTACGACAGGATCGACAGGTTCTGCGCCTTCGCTTCCGCCAGTTGCGCCGGCGACAGGGTCAGCACGCAGCTGAACACGAAGAACAGCACCATCACCACCATCAACACATGGGCGCGGGACAGGATCTGCGAGCTGCGCTCTTCGGCGTGCTCGCCGTAGCGACGCTTCTGGTCCACCGCGAACGCCGAGATGATCGGCGAGTGGTTGAACGAGAAGACCATCACCGGAATCGCCAGCCACAAGGTGTGCAGCAGCGCCGACGGTTCAGGCAGCGTCGATGCCGTGGTGAGGATGCCGCCGTTCCAGTGTGGAATCAGGAACACCGCCAGAAACAGCAACGCCACGATGAACGGATACACCATCAGGCTCATCGCCTTGACGATCACCTGCTCGCCGCAACGCACCACCGCCAAAAGGCCGAGGATCAGCACAAACGACAGCACGGCGCGCGGTGGCGGCATGATGTGCAGTTGATGCTCAAGGAAACTGCCCACGGTGTTGGTCAGGGCCACGCTGTAGATCAGCAGGATCGGGAAGATCGCGAAGAAGTACAGCAAGGTGATTAGCGCACCGGCCTTGATGCCGAAATGCTCTTCCACCACTTCTGTGATGTCCGCGCCTTCGCGACCGGACAACACGAAGCGGGTCAGGCCACGGTGCGCGTAAAACGTCATGGGGAACGCCAGCAGCGCCAGGACCAGCAACGGCCAGAAACCGCCCAGACCCGCGTTGATCGGCAAAAACAGGGTACCGGCCCCGATGGCCGTGCCAAACAGGCCGAGCATCCAGGTGGTGTCATGACGATTCCAGCCCTCAAGGCTGACAGGGTTCGCCGCTACATAGCGTTCGTTGACGCTATTGGCCTGATCATTCATCCGGTGGGATCTCCACATTCCGGTCAGTTGCTACCCGGTCAGGACGAGTCGGAAAAATCCGACAGGCAGCGCCCTGGCCGAAACAGGGGCGCGATTCTCCGGGATTAATGAACAGAAGCAAAGACTTAGCTGAGGAATGGTTGTGCGGATCAGATAAAAAGTGGGCAACACCTCCCCTGTAGGAGCGAGCCTGCTCGCGATGGTCTATCCGGCACCGCTGTGTCGACTGACACACCATCGCGAGCAGGCTCGCTCCTACAGAGACATGCGGTCTTCTGGAGACTTGCGGGATGTGCGCTTCATCGCCAAAAGCACCTTCAGCTTGATAAAGGTCATTCATCATGTATTTTAAGTAAACCTGCATTCCTTCCGGAGACCTTCCATGCCACTGGTTCGCATCGACATCAAAAAGCATCAGGACCCCACCCACGCCAAACGCATCGGGCAGTTGATCTACGCCGCCATGCACAGCGCCATCGGCGTGCCGGAAAACGATAATTTCCAGATCCTCGCCGAACACGACGAGCAGCACTTCATCTTTGACCCGCAATACCTGGGGATCAACCGCAGCGACAAGCTGGTGGTGATTCAGATCACCCTGAGCGAAGGCCGCACCGTCGAGCAGAAAAAACTGCTCTATAAAACCATCGCCGAGAGCCTTAACGCTGAACTGGCGGTGCGCCTCGAGGACGTTTTCATTAATCTGGTCGAAGTGAAAAAAGAGAACTGGTCGTTCGGCAACGGAATTGCCCAGTACGCCCTCTGATCGCCATCCTTTATCTTTGTGAGCCGCCAATGCCCCGTGTTTCCCGCAAACAAGCCGAACTCAACCGCGAGATTATCGTCGAGGCCGCCACGCGGCTGTTTCGCGAACGGGGCGTGCACGGCATCAGCGTCATCGACGTCATGGCGGCAGCAGGCCTGACCCATGGCGGTTTCTATGGGCATTTCGAGTCCAAGGAAGCCTTGGCCCAGGAGGCCAGTGGCCGCGCATTCCAGCAATCGGCAGACCGCTGGAAAGACTGGATCGCCGCCAATGAAGACAAGAACGCCGCCCGTCAGGCTTTGATCAAACCCTACCTGTCGGCAGCCAGCCGTGATAATCCGGGCGACAGCTGCCCGGTGGCGGCGTTTGCCGGTGACATGTGCCACGAAGCCGCCGAAAGCGGCTTGCGCCAAACGTTCATGGACGGTCTCGACTCGTTGCTCGGCACGTTCGCCCCCCTGATGGACACCGGCGATGACGCCCGCGATCGACAGCAGGCGCTGGTGCAGTTCTCCTTGATGGTCGGCGCCCTGACGCTGGCCCGCGCGACCCGTGGCGAACCATTGTCCGATGAGATTCTGGACGCGGCGCGCAGCTTTTTGACGGTGCCATAACCTCTCCCTCCTGTTCCGCTATGATCATCTGGTAGCGCTGCGACCTTGATCGTTGCCAATGCACTTTGAAGCCAGCAATCTCTAGGGATTTTCAAGTCACAGGAGCCCAGCATGCCCGCAACCGTTCTGGTACTGGTTGAAACAATCAATGATTACTTGCCGATTCTGGAACATCAGGGGTTTCACCTGATTCTGGCACCGACCCCCGCCGAGCGCGCCGAGGCCATTGCCACCCACGGCGCCCGGATCGATGCGGTCCTGACCCGCGGCCCGTTAGGTTTGTACGCTGACGAAATAGCCGCGCTGCCGGCGCTGAAGATCATCTGCGTGATCGGTGCCGGCTACGAACACGTCGACCTGCAAGCCGCCGCCGACCGGGGCCTGACCGTCACCAACGGCGCTGGCGTCAACGCTTCTTCGGTCGCCGACCATGCGATGGCGATGCTGCTCTCGCTGGTCCGTGATATCCCGCGCTGCGACGCCGCCGTAAGACGGGGCGAGTGGCCGAAGATCATGCGCCCTTCCCTCGCCGGCAAACGCCTGGGCATCCTCGGCCTCGGCGCGGTCGGCATGGCCATCTCCAGGCGCGCGGCCAACGGTTTCGACATGACGGTCAGCTACCACAACCGCCAACATCGCAGCGATGTGCCGTACAGCTTCTGTTCGACGCCGACCGAACTGGCCCGCGTCTCGGACTTCCTGGTGGTGGCCACGCCCGGCGGAATCGGCACCCGAAACCTGATCAATCGCCCGGTGCTGGACGCGCTGGGTCCCAACGGTTTTCTCGTCAACATCGCTCGGGCCAGTGTCGTGGTAACCGCCGATTTGATCGGCGCACTGGAACAGCGACGCATTGCCGGCGCGGCACTGGATGTCTTCGACCACGAACCTCAGGTGCCTGAGGCCTTGAAAGCCTTGAGCAACGTCATCCTCACGCCGCACGTCGCGGGACTGTCTCCGGAAGCGACCCAGGGCACGGTCGAACTGGTAGGGCGCAACCTGATGGCGTTCTTTTCCGGCGAACCGGTGCTCACCCCCGTCGCCCTGCCGACCAATGCGAATCAGGCAGCGCTGTGACAACATTCAAACAGGTGTATCAAAAGCAATGATTGTCCGGCAACACGCTCACCTATAAGGGCTGATCGTGGTTGTCGGTGCCGGGTGTGCACATTAGATTAGCCAATAGTCTCAGGCCTCCAGAATAAGCAGAAGGGATAAGCATGGCGCTTACTGACCAGTCCACCCGTATCCGCTCCGGCGAAGAACTCGATGCCAGCCTGATCGATCCGTACCTCAAGGCGCACATTCCGGGCCTCAGCGGTTTGCCGCAAATCAGCCAGTTTCCCGGCGGTGCGTCGAACCTCACCTACCTGCTGGAATACCCCGAACAGGAATTTGTCCTGCGTCGGCCACCGTTTGGCCACAAGGCCAAGTCCGCCCACGACATGGGTCGCGAATTCCGCATCCTCAATCAACTGCGCGACGGTTTTCCGTACTGCCCCAAAGCCTACGTGCACTGCACCGACGAATCGGTGATCGGTGCCGAGTTCTATGTGATGGAACGGGTCAACGGGATCATCCTGCGCTCCGAACTGCCACCGGAACTGGGCCTGGATTCGGCAAAAACCGAAGCCCTGTGCAAGAGTTTCATCGACAAGTTCGTTGAACTGCACCAGGTCGACTACAAGGCCTATGGCCTCGGTGATCTGGGCAAACCCGAAGGTTATGTGGCGCGGCAGATCAAAGGCTGGAGCGATCGCTACGAAAAAGCCCTGACCCCGGACGCCCCGCAATGGGACGTGGTCAAAGCCTGGCTCAACGACAAAATGCCGGCCGATCACCCGACCTCAAGCATCGTGCACAACGACTACCGCTTCGACAATGTGATCCTCGACCCGAACAATCCGATGCAGATCATCGGCGTGCTCGATTGGGAGCTCACCACCCTCGGCGATCCGCTGATGGACCTGGGCAACACCCTCGCCTACTGGATCGAAGCCGGCGACCCGGCCCCGGTGCAAATGATGCGCCGCCAGCCGAGCCACGCACCGGGCATGCTGACCCGCCGCGAATTCGTCGATTACTACGCCCAGCGTTCGGGCATCCAGATCGACAACTTCGACTTCTACTACACCTACGGCCTGTTTCGTCTTGCCGGCATCGTGCAGCAGATCTACTACCGCTTCTTCCATGGTCAGACCCAGGACAAACGCTTCGCGCAGTTCATTCACATGAACAAACTGCTGGAGCAGATGAGTTTGCAGGTCATCCAGAAATCCAGCCTCTGATACAACACACCACTTGTAGGAGCCAGCGATGCGGCGACCCGACTTGCCGGCGAATTGGACACTGCGGTGTATCTGTAATACCGCGTAATCGTTCTTCGCCGGCAAGTCGGGTCGCCGCATCGCTGGCTCCCACGGTACAAATGTCAGACCTATAACAAGGAACTCCCATGTCCAAGACCCAGTTGTTCGACCTCGACGGCAAGATCGCTTTCGTCTCCGGCGCCAGCCGCGGTATCGGTGAAGCCATCGCCAAACTCCTGGCCCAGCAAGGTGCCCACGTCATCGTCTCGAGTCGCAAACTCGAGGGCTGCCAGCACGTCGCCGACGCCATTATCGCTGCGGGCGGCAAAGCCACCGCCGTCGCGTGCCACATCGGTGAAATGGAACAGATCAGCCAGGTCTTCGCCGGCATCCGCGAACAGTTCGGCCGCCTGGACATCCTGGTCAACAACGCCGCGACCAACCCACAGTTCTGCAACGTGCTGGACACCGACCTCAGCGCCTTCCAGAAAACCGTCGACGTCAACATCCGCGGCTACTTCTTCATGTCCGTGGAAGCGGGCAAACTGATGCGCGACAACGGTGGTGGCAGCATCATCAACGTGGCATCGATCAACGGCATCTCGCCGGGGATTTTCCAGGGCATCTACTCGGTGACCAAGGCAGCCGTGATCAACATGACCAAGGTGTTTGCCAAGGAATGTGCGCAGTTCGGGATTCGCTGCAACGCCCTGCTGCCGGGCCTGACCGACACCAAGTTTGCATCGGCGCTGGTGAAGAACGAGGCCATCTTGAACACCGCTCTGCAGCAGATTCCGCTCAAGCGTGTGGCGGACCCAAGCGAAATGGCCGGTGCGGTGCTTTATCTGGCCAGTGATGCATCGAGCTACACCACCGGCGTTTCGCTGAACGTGGATGGTGGCTTCCTGTCCTGATCCCGCGCTGACCCCCGCTCGCTCAGGATCACCCCTTGTAGGAGCGAGCCTGCTCGCGATGGACTGAAGAACACCGCGTTTTCCAGTAAATACGCGTATTCGTCACGTCCATCGCGAGCCTGCTCGCTCCTACAAGTATTTACTGCGTGACGCACTGGGTGGTGGTGGTCACCCGAGTCACCTCCCCTTCAGCCCTCACGTCACCCATGACATCAGTTTTATCCATGGTCTGACAGGTGCGTACAGGCGGTGGAGGTGGTGCAGCAGGTGGAGGTGGCGGCGGACTGGCACAGCCACCGAGAATGACGACACAGAATGCAAACGGTGTGAAAACGCGTTTCCCAAGACTTTTCATAGGATGACCCGCGGAAAGTGATCGACAAGTTTGTGACAACAAAACCTTGCCAAAAAGTTCACGGGGCGATCATGGAAAAGCCGATTTTGTGGGTTTTCACCTTCAGTCAGTAGTCAAAACCGACAAGAATTAGCTCACGGGATCGGGTCGATGCAGTGTGTTGCTTTCCAGTTCGTAGCGCAGCTCCTCAATGAGCGCTGCAACCGCTTCGCGGGTATTGAGGGTTGTCACGTTTAACCCGCTGACCACCAGGTCCACCTGCCCCGACACCGGATGGTAAAGCTTCACCGTCAACGAATGATCGCCGGTGATCGTGCACTCACAGGCCAGGGGAGAAAAGCTGCGTTCCAGTTGCAGCCGCAGTTGCGCCAGGTGAATCATTGCGATTGACCCTCGTGGCAAGGTACTGCAAGGGGGATGCGCTTGTGCGGCATGACTGATCCTTAGGCGACTTGAAAAGGCGCGTGCGGATATTTCTCGGACCCCGCTCGCACACTCTCAGCCTAAGAGCCGTGACACCCTGTCAAAACATGAATTTGCACTACCTCAACTAGTGCATTTGCACCTTAACGTTGCCCCCTGGACCGCCCCGAGCCAGAGAACAATCCACGCTCTCGCGCCCAGACAATCGCTTCGCTGCGACTGTGCACATCAAGCTTGGAATACACCGTTGCCACGTGATTGCGTACCGTGTTCGGCGCCAGTTTCAAGCGCGCGGCGATTTCCTTGTCGGCCAGGCCTTCGCAGATCAGCTCCAGCACATCGCGCTCCCGAGCCGTCAGGTCGGTAAACGACACACTGGGCAATTTCGGCGAATTGACGCTTTTTACGTTGGCGAGTTTTTCGATCAACGTGCGGCTGAACCAGGACGCGTCTTGCATCACTTCTTCGATGGCCGCCACCAACTCCAGCTCGGTGCGTTTGCGCTCGGTAATGTCCATCAACACAAGCAGATAACAAGGGTTGTCCTGAATGTTCACGGTGTCGGCGCAAATCGCGCAATCGATCAGTTGAGCGTCTTTTTTACGGATACGCACATCGATGCGATCCAGGCGACCGGTTTTCTCCAGCGCCGCAAACAGCCGAGTACGGGCGCCTTGGTCGTGGATGAAATCGATTTGCGCGAGGGTCTTGCCCAATACGTCTTCGCTGGGGTACGCAAGCGTATCGAGGAAGGCTTCGTTGACATCGATCACCACCTGATCGTCAACGCCGCACACGAGGGTGGGCACCGGGGTCAATCGAAAGGCCTTGGCGAAACGTTCCTCGCTCTGGCGCAGGGCAACTTCAGCCTTGTGCCGTGGCTCCATGTCGACGAAAGAAAACAGCATGCAGTCTTCGTCGTTCAGCTCCAGCGGCTGGCCTGCGACGATGACCTGTTTGCCGCTGCCATCAGCCAACTTCAGCTCGGCCTGCATTTGGGGAATGGTGGTGTGTTCGCGCAAACGCTCGATCGCCAGGTCTTTCTTCTCGGCGCCTTCAAGGACGTCCAGCTCATAGGTCGAAACACCGATGACTTGATCGCGGGCATACCCGGTCATTTCCAGAAAACCCGAGTTGACCTTGATGTAGCGCAAATCGCTGAGGCGGCAGATCACCGCCGGGGCCGGGTTGGCGTTGAAGGTCTTTTCAAAACGCTGCTCGGCGCTGGCCCACTCGGTGACATCGTCCATGATCAGCACCAGCGACTCCGGCTCCCCGGCACTGTCGGCCAGGACCATGCTGCGCACGTTGTGGACCCAGGTGCGCTCCTCGTCGGCGGTCGGCGTCACCTCCACCAACACATCGCTGAAGGTCTCGCCCCGGGCAACCCGGTTGATCGGATAATTGTCGGCCGCCACCGGGTGGTTATTGCGATAACGCAAAGCGAAACGCCGGGCATATTCCCTGGCGTTCGCGCCCAACTCGCTGATCCGGCTGACGCCGTGCATGGCCAGCGCAGCATCATTGGCCCACACAATGGTCTGGTCGAGCTCCAGCAGAATCACCCCGTCGGACAAACCGGCGATGATCTGCTGCAACTGGCGGCGATTGGTTTCGGTGGTCAGGACGTCCTGGCTCATTGGATCTCCACAATTTGCGGCGCGTGAAGATTACGACCTCAGGGGGTAGTGATCGTGCAGAAGGAGATCAAAAGATCGCAGCCTTCGGCAGCTCCTACAGGGGATAGATGTAGGAGCTGCCTAAGGCTGCGATCTTTTTTGGCGCATTCGAAATATTCTGAAAATGCTTTCATCCATGCCATTCACGTTGACGACTAACGTTCATCTACCACTCGTTAAAGGAGGGCAAGGAATGCCTGTTGCTGCAAATGGATGTCGCCTGCGCAAAGCCCGATTTTCAGAATCTGGCCGTATTTATCTGTTGACTGCGGTGGCTCATCAACGAAAACCGGTATTTGCCGACTGGCAGTCTGGACGGCTTTTGGTTGATCAACTGCGTTGTGCCGATGACGCGTCGATAGTGACTTCCATGGCTTGGGTAGTTATGCCGGATCATCTGCACTGGTTGATCGAATTGAGGCACGGCACGTTGGCCGAGTTAATGTGCCGGATTAAATCCAGAAGCAGCCGTTCGATTAATCTTAAACGTGGCGATCAAGGTCGCCTGTGGCAGCGTGGGTATTACGATCGTGCGTTACGTCGTGATGAGGACCTTAAGGATGCCGCTCGTTACATCGTTATGAATCCGTTGCGTGCCGGACTGGTGAAACGAGTGGGTGATTATCCGTTGTGGGATGCCATCTGGATTTGATGGATCAAAATCAAAAAATCGCAGCCTTCGCCAGCTCCTACAGGAGAATGCGAATCCAATGTAGGAGCTGGCGCAGCCTGCGATCTTTTGCTTTTCAAGCCGAGAGCTGCCCCCCTGCAATCGCCGCCGAAGCCGCCAGCATCGCCCGCAACAACACCGCACACCCGGCCGCCAGGTCATCCGGTGCGGCGTTTTCGATTTCGTTGTGGCTGATGCCGCCTTCGCACGGGACGAAGATCATCCCGGCCGGGCCGAGCTCCGCGAGGAAGATTGCGTCGTGCCCTGCTCCGCTGACGATGTCCATGTGCGACAAGCCGAGACCTTGCGCGGCACCGCGTACCGCTTCGACGCAACCCTTGTCGAAGTACAGCGGCGGGAAATCGGCGGTGGGGGTCAGTTCGTAGGTCAGGCCGTGTTCTTCGCAGGTGGTTTCGATCACCTCGCGGACTTCAGCGATCATCGAGTCCAGCCTCGCCGGTTCCAGGTGACGGAAATCCAGGGTCATGCGCACTTCACCGGGGATGACGTTGCGTGAGCCGGGATAGGCTTGCAGGCAACCGACGGTGCCACACGCGTGGGGTTGATGGCCGAGGGCGGCGCGGTTGACCGCACCGACGATCACGGCGGCGCCGACCAGTGCATCCTTGCGCAGGTGCATCGGGGTCGGGCCGGCATGGGCTTCGACGCCGCGCAGTTTCAGGTCGAACCATTTCTGCCCGAGGGCGCCCATCACCACACCGATGGTTTTGTGTTCGTCCTCAAGGATCGGGCCTTGCTCGATGTGGGCTTCGAAATACGCGCCAACCGCGTGACCGCTGACTTTTCGTGGCCCGGCATAGCCGATTGCGTTCAGCGCTTCACCGACGGTAATGCCTTCGGCGTCGACCTTGGCCAGGGTTTCTTCAAGGGTGAATTTTTCCGCAAACACGCCAGAGCCCATCATGCACGGGGCGAAACGCGAGCCTTCTTCGTTGGTCCAGACCACCACTTCCAACGGTGCTTCGGTTTCCACGCCCAGGTCGTTGAGGGTGCGCAGCACTTCGACCCCGGCCAGTACGCCGAAGCAGCCATCGAACTTGCCGCCGGTGGGTTGGGTATCGATGTGGCTGCCGGTCATCACTGGCGGCAGGTTCGGGTTGCGGCCGGGGCGGCGGGCGAAGATGTTGCCGACGGCGTCGATGCTGACGGTGCACCCAGCCTCCTCGCACCACCTGACGAAAATGTCCCGGGCCTGGCGATCGAGGTCGGTCAGGGCCAGGCGACACACGCCGCCCTTGACCGTGGCGCCGAGTTTGGCCAGGTCCATGAGCGACTGCCACAGGCGGTCGCGGTTGATGTGCTGATGGGTGGATTGCAGAACGTCTGTGGCCGCGTTCATGGTGATCTCCTCAGGCTGTTGTTATAGGTTTCTTCAGGCAGTTCTTTGGTGTATTTGAGGCCGCCATCGCCGGCAAGCCGGCTCCTACAGGGGGACGCATTTCAAATGTAGGAGCCGGCTTGCCGGCGATAAGGCCCTCCGCTACACCGTAGATTTCGCGATAGACGGGCTGGGCCGCATCGAGCACAACCCGTAATAAATCAACCCGCCCAGCGCCGAGCCAGTGAACCAGCCATAACTGTAAAACCAGCTGAACGCATCGCTGCCCAACGACAGCAACGTCAGCACCACCGGCACGCCGAACGCGATAAATCCATACCAGTTCCACGCCGGGTACACGTCATCGCGATACAACCCGGCCAGGTCCAGTTGCTGTTTCTTGATCAGGAAATAATCCACCACCATGATCCCGGCGATGGGCCCGAGCAGGCTCGAATAACCCAGCAGCCAGTTCGAATAGACCGTTTCCAGGCTCAGGTCCGAGACAATCAGCCCAAGCTTCTTCAGCAACTCATGGCCCATCAGCAACAACCCCACCAGCCCGGTCAGCAACACCGCTTTGGTGCGGTTGATCACCTTCGGCGCGATGTTCTGGAAGTCGTTGGTCGGCGACACGATGTTGGCCGCGGTGTTGGTGGACAACGTGGCGATGATGATCAACGCCATGGCCAGCGCGACCCAGACCGGGCTCTGGATATGGCCGATCAACGTCACGGGATCGGAGACGGTCACGCCCACCAGTTTCACCGACGCGGCGGTCATCACCACGCCCAGCGAGGCGAACAGGAACATGGTCAGCGGCAAGCCGATGATCTGCCCGACAATCTGGTCTTTCTGGCTCTTCGCATAGCGGCTGAAGTCGGGAATATTCAGCGACAACGTCGCCCAGAACCCGACCATCGCGGTCAGCCCGGCGGCGAAATAGCTGACCACACTGGCGCCTTCCGGACGCTTGGCCGGGATCGCCAGCAACTCGGTCATCGACACGTTCGGCATCGCCCACACCAGCAGACCGACACCCACCAGCACCAGCAGCGGCGCGGACAGCGTTTCAAGCCATTTGATCGAGTCGGCGCCGCGAATCACCACCCACAGGTTCAGCGCCCAGAAGACCATGAAACCGATGACTTCACCGGTACCTCCGAGGGATTTCCAGCCCTCGAACACCGAGCCCAGAAACAGGTGAATCGCCAGCCCGCCAAACATCGTCTGGATGCCGAACCAGCCACACGCCACCAGCGCACGGATCAGGCAGGGAATATTGGAACCGAGGATGCCGAAGGACGAACGCAACAACACCGGAAACGGAATGCCGTACTTAGTGCCGGGAAACGCATTCAGGGTCAGCGGGATCAACACGATGATGTTGGCGAGCAGAATCGCCACCAGCGCCTCGCCCACCGTCAGGCCGAAATAGGCGGTCAGCACACCGCCGAGGGTGTAGGTCGGCACGCAGATCGCCATGCCGACCCATAGCGCGGTGATGTGCCATTTGTTCCAGGTTCGTTCGCGCACCTTGGTCGGTGCCATGTCGTGGTTGTATCGGGGACTGTCGAGGACATCGCTGCCGGCTTCGAGCTCGAACAAGCCGTCGCGTTCGGTCACTTGCGATCTGATCTGTTGCATGGCCGCTCCACTGTTCTTTGAATTATTTTTTGCTCATCGGGGGCTGGCGGCATCAATAAACGTGCCGGGCACTCCGAATGCGCATCGGGCAGTTCCATAAAAACTTTGCAACTAACTGATGTTGATCAGTTTTATATCTATCTCCAGTGAGTACTCGGCGACGTGTCTGTTCTCTCAGGCTAAAGGCCAGGCAAGTTGTCCGAACCGTCAGGACTCAATCTGGTGCGTCGATCTTTTTTTCAAAGTTGCGCATCAACCATAGACCATTCTCAAGCGGCTGATTTCACATAAGAAATCTCGTCTATTTTTGGAACCTGTCAAGTGCGTCAAAATGGTGAGAGGCCTCACCATTTTGGTGATTAATCGTTTTAGTTATTATTTATCAATAACTTAAAACGGTTATATGCTTATGAAAAATATTCTTGCTCAATCCTTGAACTCATACTAGCTTCTAATCCTGACAGCGTTGACAGGAATACGACCGTTGACGCCAGCTGCATATAAAACAGTTAGAACTGACACCAGTCAGTCATTGCCTGCGAGGAACTCGGAATGTCTCTGTTGATCCGTGGCGCCACCGTTATTACCCATGATGAAAGTTATCGCGCCGACGTCTATTGCGCCGACGGCGTGATCAAAGCCATCGGTGACAATCTTGATGTTCCGGCGGGCGCCGAAGTGCTCGACGGCAGCGGCCAATACCTGATGCCCGGCGGCATCGACCCGCACACGCACATGCAACTGCCCTTCATGGGCACCGTGGCCAGCGAAGACTTTTTCAGTGGCACGGCGGCGGGACTTGCCGGTGGCACCACGTCGATCATCGACTTCGTGATTCCCAACCCGCAGCAGTCGTTGATGGAAGCATTTCATCAGTGGCGCGGCTGGGCGGAAAAATCAGCGTCGGACTATGGCTTCCACGTGGCGATCACCTGGTGGAGCGAGCAGGTCCGTGAAGAAATGGCCGAGCTGGTCAGCCATCACGGGGTCAACAGCTTCAAGCATTTCATGGCCTACAAGAACGCGATCATGGCGGCCGATGACACCCTCGTGGCGAGTTTCGAGCGCTGCCTGGAATTGGGCGCCGTGCCGACCGTGCATGCGGAAAACGGCGAACTGGTTTATCACTTGCAACGCAAGTTGATGGCCCAAGGCATTACCGGCCCTGAAGCGCATCCGCTGTCGCGCCCTTCGCAGGTCGAAGGTGAAGCGGCGAGCCGGGCGATTCGTATCGCCGAAACCCTGGGCACGCCGCTGTACCTGGTTCACGTGTCGACCAAGGAGGCCCTCGACGAAATCACCTACGCCCGCAGCAAGGGCCAGCCAGTCTACGGTGAAGTGCTGGCCGGGCATTTGCTGCTGGATGACAGCGTCTACCAGCATCCGGACTGGCAGACCGCCGCCGGTTATGTGATGAGCCCGCCCTTCCGTCCTCGCGGCCATCAGGAAGCGCTTTGGCATGGCTTGCAGTCCGGCAACCTGCACACCACCGCCACCGACCACTGCTGTTTCTGCGCCGAGCAAAAAGCTGCGGGACGTGACGACTTCAGCAAAATCCCGAATGGCACCGCCGGTATCGAAGACCGCATGGCCGTGCTGTGGGATGAAGGGGTGAACACCGGGCGTTTTTCGATGCAGCACTTTGTGGCGCTCACCTCCACCAACACCGCGAAGATCTTCAACCTCTACCCGCGTAAAGGTGCGATTCGCGTGGGTGCCGATGCGGATCTGGTGCTGTGGGATCCCGAGGGCACGCGCACGATTTCGGCGAAGACGCATCACCAACAGGTCGACTTCAACATCTTCGAAGGCAAGACCGTACGCGGTGTGCCGAGCCATACGATCAGCCAGGGCCGGGTGGTCTGGGCGGACGGTGATTTGCGCGCCGAGCGTGGAGCCGGGCGCTATGTCGAACGGCCGGCGTATCCGGCGGTGTTTGATTTGCTGAGCAAGCGGGCGGAGTTGAATCAGCCGGTTGCTGTGAAACGCTGAGAGCGGCTTTCGGCCTATCGCTGGCAAGCCAGCTCATACAGGGGAATGCATTTCAACTGTAGGAGCCAGCTTGCTGGCGATGGCGTCGGCCCAGGCGACAAAAAACCAATGCCCATCAGAGGCAGTTACCTCAAATAACCGTGAGGCCAACACCGTGATCAAGACCCTGACCCACCTCCCGCATCCCGTTGAGAATGCGGCCGTCCTCGCTGGCCACTTCACCGATCTGGCGCCGCCGCTCAACGATCGCCAGGCGCACCTGGAAGCCTCGCGCTGCCTGTATTGCTACGACGCGCCGTGCGTGAACGCCTGTCCGAGCGACATCGACATTCCCTCGTTCATCCGCAATATCCATCAGGACAACGTGCAAGGCGCAGCGCAGAAAATCCTCTCGGCGAACATTCTCGGCGGCAGTTGCGCCCGGGTCTGTCCGACCGAAGTCCTCTGCCAGCAAGCGTGTGTGCGCAACAACGACCATGAATGCGCGCCCGTCTTGATCGGCCTCTTGCAACGTTACGCCGTGGACAACGCGCACTTTAGCGAACACCCCTTCCCGCGCGCCGCTGCAACCGGCAAACGCATCGCGGTGGTAGGGGCCGGTCCGGCCGGTTTGTCCTGCGCTCATCGCAGCGCCATGCACGGGCATGACGTGGTGATTTTCGAAGCACGGGAAAAGGCTGGTGGCCTCAACGAGTACGGAATCGCCAAGTACAAATTGGTGGACGATTACGCACAGAAGGAGCTGGATTTCCTGTTGCAGATCGGTGGCATCGAAATCCGTCACGGGCAGAAACTCGGTGAAAACCTGACCTTGAGCGACCTGCATCAGCAATTCGACGCGGTGTTTCTCGGCCTCGGTCTCAATGCCAGCAAACAGCTTGGACTGAATCACGAGGACGCCCCCGGCCTGCTCGCCGCCACCGAATACATCCGCGAGTTACGCCAGGCCGATGACCTGACACAACTGCCTTTGGCCGATCACTGCATCGTCCTCGGCGCAGGAAACACCGCCATCGACATGGCCGTGCAAATGGCCCGCCTCGGCGCGCATGACGTGAATCTGGTGTATCGCCGCGGTGTCGAGGACATGGGCGCCACCCATCACGAACAAGACATCGCCAAAGCCAATCAGGTGCGTTTGCTGACGTGGGCGCAACCCGAAGAAGTGTTGCTCGATGCTCAAGGCCAGGTGCGCGGCATGCGCTTCGCCCGCACGCAGTTGGTGGCAGGTCGCCTGCAAACCACCGGCGAAACCTTCGAACTGGTCGCCGATGCGATCTTCAAAGCCATCGGCCAGGCCTTTGACTCAAGCGCCCTCAGCGACCCGCTGGCCCGTGAACTCAAGCGTCAGGGCGATCGGATTGCCGTCGATGAACAGCTGCGCACCAGCATCCCCGGCGTGTATGCCGGCGGCGACTGCACCAGCCTCGATCAGGACCTCACCGTGCAAGCCGTGCAACACGGCAAGCTGGCTGCCGAGGCAATCAACGCTCAATTGATGCTTAACGTGGAGGCTGCGTAAATGGCCGATCTTTCGATTGTCTTCGCCGGCATCAAATCCCCCAACCCGTTCTGGCTGGCCTCTGCGCCGCCGACTGACAAGGCTTACAACGTGGTCCGCGCCTTTGAGGCCGGCTGGGGTGGCGTGGTCTGGAAAACCCTGGGTGAAGACCCAGCGGCGGTCAACGTGTCGTCGCGCTACTCGGCGCATTTCGGCGCCAACCGTGAAGTGCTGGGCTTCAATAACATCGAGCTGATCACCGACCGCTCGCTGGAGATCAACCTGCGGGAAATCACCCAGGTGAAAAAGGATTGGCCGGACCGCGCATTGATCGTGTCGCTGATGGTGCCCTGCGTCGAAGAATCCTGGAAACACATCCTGCCGTTGGTGGAAGCCACCGGCGCCGACGGCATCGAGCTGAACTTCGGCTGCCCTCACGGCATGCCGGAACGGGGCATGGGCGCGGCGGTCGGTCAGGTGCCGGAGTATGTCGAGCAGGTCACCCGCTGGTGCAAGACGTATTGCTCGCTGCCGGTAATCGTCAAGCTCACGCCGAACATCACCGACATCCGCGTCGCCGCCCGCGCGGCCCATCGCGGCGGTGCCGATGCGGTGTCGCTGATCAACACGATCAACTCGATCACCAGCGTTAACCTGGAACGCATGGTCGCCAATCCCATCGTCGGCAGCCAAAGCACTCACGGCGGTTATTGCGGCTCGGCGGTGAAGCCGATTGCGTTGAACATGGTCGCCGAAATTGCACGCGACCCGCAGACTAAAGGCTTGCCGATCTCCGGTATTGGCGGCATCGGCAACTGGCGCGACGCGGCGGAATTCATCGCGCTGGGCAGCGGCTCGGTGCAGGTGTGCACGGCGGCGATGCTGCATGGTTTCCGGATTGTCGAGGACATGAAGGACGGTTTGTCACGCTGGATGGACAGTCAGGGTTACGCCAGCGTGTCGGAATTTTCCGGTCGCGCGGTGGGCAATACTACGGACTGGAAGTACCTGGACATCAACTATCAGGTGATCGCGAAGATTGACCAGGAGGCGTGTATCGGTTGCGGTCGCTGCCATATCGCTTGCGAAGACACCTCGCACCAGGCGGTGGCCAGCCTCAGGCAGGCGGATGGGACGCACAAATATGAAGTGATCGATGACGAGTGTGTGGGTTGCAATTTGTGCCAGATCACTTGCCCGGTGCAGGACTGCATCGAGATGGTGCCGATGGAGAACGGCAAGCCGTTTCTGGATTGGAATCATGATCCGAGGAATCCCTACCATGTAGCCGTCTGAAATCTGCTGCGCCTGATCTGACGCCTTCGCGGGCAAGCCTCGCTCCTACAGGATTTGCGCATCCTGTAGGAGCGAGGCTTGCCCGCGAAGAGGCCGTCAGCAACACCCGAGATATCAGGGCTCCAACCCGATCCCCCGCAAAATCACACTCGTCACCGTCTGCACCGCCCGCTCGAACTGCATATCCGACAGCGGCTGGTGATCGTTCAGAATATTCACCTGGTGATCAAAGTCGGCGTAATGCTGAGTCGACGCCCAGATCATGTACAGCAGGCTGGAAGGCTCCACCGGCAGGATGCGTTTGTCGTCCACCCACTGGCGAATTTTCGCTTCTTTCATCTTGGCCCAGTCGTACAGGCTGGCGTCGAGTTTCTCACCCAGCGTCGGCGCGCCGTGGATGATTTCGTTGGCCCAGACTTTCGAACCGTAAGGCCGGCTGCGCGAGTGGTTCATCTTGGCGCGGATGTAGCTGCTGAGCACCACGCGCGGGTCATCGAACATCTCGAAGCACAGCGCATCCTGCTTCCACACTTCAAGTAAATCGAACAGCACGGCACTGTAGAGCTCGGTCTTGGTGCTGAAGTAGTAATGCAGATTGGAGCGCGGCAGTTGCACTTCAGCGGCGATGTCGGCCATGGCGGTGCCGCCGAAACCTTTTTCGGCAAAGACCTTTTCGGCCCCGAGCAGAATTTTTTCGACGTTACTGCGGCGAATCTCGATCTTGTGATTGCCCATGAGGGCTCCCTGACAACAGCGTTGCTCAAGACTAGCATCCGCCCTACATCGCGGCGACAGCGGAAAACGAAACTTCGTACACCCACCCGCTCGCGCTCGCAGTTAAACTGTCGCCCTTCTTCGAACCTGCCTCTGAGGTATCCACGATGCTTTTCAAGAAAACCCTGACCGCCGCCGCCCTGCTCGGCTCGCTGCTCGCCGCTTCGTCGGTGTTTGCCCATGCTCATCTGAAAAGCCAGACGCCGGCTGCCGACAGCACCGTGAGTGCACCGTCGGAATTGCGCCTGGTGTTCTCCGAAGGTGTCGAAGCGGCATTCACCAAAGTCACGATCAGCAAGGACGGCGCCAACGTTGAGGTAAAAAGCCTGGCCACCGAAGGCAGCGATAAAAAGACCCTGGTCGTGACCCCGGCTGCGCCACTGGCGGCGGGCGCCTACAAAGTCGAATGGCATGCGGTGTCGGTCGATACCCACAAAAGCGAAGGCGCCTATAGCTTCAAGGTTGGCCAGTAATTCATGACGAGCGCGATGGTGCTGTGCCGCTTCCTGCATTTCACCGTGGTGCTGATGCTGTTCGGGGTCTGGGTATTCAGGCCGCTGCTGTTGGGTCATGAGGCGTTGCTGGACAAAACGCTGGCGCGAGTCAGCCGCTGGCTTGCCTCGGTCGCATTGGTCAGCGGCATCGCCTGGCTGCTGCTGATCACCGTCAGCATGGCCGGTGTGTGGGAGGCGGCGTTCGATCCGTCGACCTTGCGCCTGGTGCTGGGCAATACGTTTTTCGGCCAGGTCTGGCGCTGGCATCTGCTGCTCAATGGCTTGCTTATGGTTGTGCTGCTGACGCCGCTTCACACCAGCCTGCCCTTGCGCCTGGTCCTCGGCGGCCTGCTGCTGGCGACGTTGGCGCCGGTCGGTCACGGCGCGATGCTCGATGGCCTCAGCGGCCAGTTGCTGATCCTCAATCAAATCATTCACCTGACCTGCGTCGGGGCCTGGCTCGGTGGGTTGTTGCTGCTGGTGATGATCCTGCGGCAACCGGCTGGCCATGCTGTCCGCGAAATACTGCAACGCTTCAGCGGTGTCGGTTATGCGCTGGTGGCGGGACTGGTGATCACCGGGCTGATCAATGTGCGGGTGTTGACCGGGCAGTTCTGGCCGACCCCGTTGCTGTCCGGGTTTGCGTTGATTCTGTTGATCAAGGTGCTGCTGGTGAGTGCGATGCTCGGGTTGGCGCTGTTCAATCGGCAGCGGATCAAGGATTGCGAGCAGCGCATGGCGACGCTCAAAACCAGCGTGATTATGGAGTGGCTGCTGGGCATTGGCGCGGTGGCGGCAGTCTCCCTCCTGGGCACCATGCCCCCGATGATTACCGGATAAAACACGCCTCCTGTAG
>NZ_JAHBDB010000019.1:0-90411 GCF_019956105.1 Pseudomonas sp. BF-RE-25 | reverse complement strand
AGTGTGTATAAGAGACAGGGTATGGGGAGGTAGTCGGGGGATCGGGGATTAATTTGTCCATACAAATTTTCCTTTTGCGTTGGAGCCGCCGCTTGCCGTTTCTCACGCGGCTAAGAGGTGGCAGCTATGTGCGGGGTGAGAAAACCGGTCATGGACACCCGGGCCAGACCAAAGTCTGCCCGCACACAGCCGCCATAACGCATTTGCGGACAGCGGATAAGCTGGCGCGATTATGCGGTTACAGGCTCTGTATGACCATAAGTTGCCAGGTTCTCACACCCGATCACTGAGTTTTCAGTGACAAGCAAAGACTAAAGAGCCCGCTTCCGAGCAACAACCTTAAAAATCTGTGGGCGTTTTCTTCGTTTTTGGTAGGAGATGTCCTGCAATGACGACGACATTTTTATCAACAGTGAAGCCGCCATCGCGAGCAGGCTCGCTCCTACAGGAGACTGCGGTCGTACGCGCAATCCGTGAGCAAAGTCATCAAGCGGATGGCGTACGGCTACCGGGACAGCGAATTCTTTTTCATGAAGACCAAGAGCGTCTTTCCCGGTAATCCGTGAAGAACCAAAAAAAAAGCCCGCGGGAGGGCGGGCAAACCGTAGTTTCTTGAATGAGCGAGCGCAATGTACCGGTTGCCGGGGCGCGATGGGGTGAAGAAAAATTCATCTGCGCCGCGGCAAAGTCGGGGCTTACGGCAAATGATCGGCCGCAAAGTCCGCCTCCGACCGTGCCCGCAAACGCCCCTTGCGACAGGCTTGCTGGAAGCGTTCGAAGTCTTGGTCATTCTGTTCGGTATAGGATTTCGCATACTTGAACAGCGCATCGGCCAGTGCATCGCTTTTGCCGATATAACCGCTGATCTGCGCGGCATGCCCGGACGATTTGGCATGTGCACGGGCGAGGGCGCGGCCGCAGATTCGGCCGTAGGCGGCAAAGGCTTCGTCGTCGAAGGTTTCCAGTTCGGCGGAGATTTTCATGTCGCGCAACTGACGCACGTAAAAATGGCGACCGTTGGGGCCGGTGGTCCAGCCGAGGAACAGATCACTGGCGGACTGCATCAGCCGTTGACCATCGACCACGCGCTGACCGTTATGCCGCACGCGAGACTTGGCCTTCACGTAATCGGCGAGCACCGACCGCCGTGCTTCCTTGAATTGCAGGAACAACGGGAACTCTTGCTCGTCTGTCAGCAGCGCCACCAGGCAGCGCGTGCCGACACTGCCGACGCCGACCACTTTGAACGCCAGGTCCTGAACATTGAAACGTGACAGCAGCCCGCGCCGGTCGGCTTGCAGGGTCGTCCGATATTCACTCATGAACGTCTCGTAGAGCGGTCGCCAGTCCGCGAGCCGCAGCCAGTCATCGTCGGCATCCAGCAGCGTGGTGTTTTTGTGCAGATGGAAAATTTCCGGCAGGTCATCGCGAATAATCAGACGGCCTTCGGCGTCACGTTCACTGATTTTCGGCAACAGTTCGGCATGGGTACGGCGTTCGGCTTTGGCGATGGCGCGCTCCACGTGCTCCAGCGTGGCTTTACTCGCCTGTTGCCGCAGATCGTCATAACTGATGGACTCGTACCAAGTCTCCAACGCGCTTTGCTCCGCGCATTCGAGCATCGTTTGCTGATACGCGGCGACCACTTCGCGGCAGACGTTTTCTTCCACGGTTTCGCCATGGCGCAGGTCACGGGCGGCCACCATGAAACTCGCCACCAGACGTTTGACATCCCACTCCCAGGGGCCGGGATGGGCCTCATCGAAGTCATTGACGCTGAACAACAGGTTGCGTTCCGGCGTGGCGAAACCGCCGAAGTTCATCAAGTGACTGTCTCCGCAGATCGTCGACACCAGACCCATGTTCGCCGTACCGGCCAGGTCGTGAGCCTGCAACAGCGCGTTGCCGCGATAAAAGGTGAACGGCGACACCAGCATGCGGCCGTAGCGCAACTCGACCAGAGAATTGACCCGGCCCTCGCTGGAGCGCTTGATCAGTGGCAGCGGGTCACGACTGGTTTTTCCGGTGGCCGCTTGATCACTGCGAGGGCAGTTTTTTCGAGCGTCCTTGCCTTGCTTCAAGCGGTCTTTGAGGGTCATGGGGGCTCGGTAAATAAAAGTGATGAAAGGTCAGGTTTTGGTATCCGAACGATTTGTCTTGGATGGGGTGAGTGTAGAGAAAAATGCTCAAAGCACTGCTTCAAGTTGGTTGATGTCATTTTGATGTTGAAGTGGGCAGTAATGGCACCTAAAGTGATTGTTCTTATGTTCAAGAGAAGGAACTCCCGCGTGAAGATTATCCAGTGCTCTTTGATCTTGGGTGCCGTGTTCGTGTTGAGCGGCTGTGTGGTGCAAAGCACCTATAGCAAGACCATCGCCGTTACCAAGGACGCTGACGGTCGGGTGATTCAAACCGTTGAAAGTGAGACAGTGGTTCAGCCAGCCTCGGGTTACCCACTGCGACTGGAAAAAATCAAAGGTGTTCAACCTTGATGGTTCGTTGAAAAAACATCTCTTGGAAAAAGGCACTTGGTGTTTGCTCTCCAAGTGCCTGTTTCATTTAGTCTTTTTATGACAATAAATTGTTAATCCTGCGAAATCAGCGTAAGCAATCGCCGCCTCTGTCACAGGTTAGGCATAGGTCTCGCTCAGGGATTGTTCAATACTCCGTCACCCCATCAACCCTCAACACCCACCCGGCCTCTCCAGGCTTCAATCTGTACTGAATCTGCCGTATTCGCCCCGTTCTGCCCGCTCCGGCATCGCTGCCGTCATACACCGGAAACCGCCGCGCCAATGCGTTTTCCACCACCGCAAATTCATCCTCACCCTGATAACCCTGCGCCGCTTTCGCGTTCTCGCTGATATCCGGAAGATAAATTTCGCTGAGCGATTTTTTCTGATTGGCAGCGTAGGCAATCAGCTCGCCCGGCAACCTGGGGCCAGGTGATCTGGCGAAGACGTACACCTCGGGTGAGCCATTCTGATCAAGGTCCGCAACTTCGGCCCGGACGATGTTGCCGGTCAGGGGACGAGTGATGTCCGAGTTGTCGATTTCCAGCCCTAAGGGGGAAATACGCAATGCCCGACTCCCGCCCACCAGCTCGCTTTTCACATGAAAGTGAATGCCCTGCAGTTCGAGCACCTGGTCAAACGGCGCAGTGCTGTGTGTGCCGTCAGCGGGGCTGAGGTTCAATGAAAGGCGGTAATTCGCCACTTCCTTGCGCCGCACTGCGTTGCACATGAGGTAGACCTGAACCGTGTACTCGCCATCGGCGGGCAGCGGTCCCAGGAAGTGATTGCCCATGACCGAGCTGTTGAACAGCGCAAAGTCGGCACCTTTGGCGGTAATGTTGAAGTAGGCGCAGGTGTTGGGCGGTTCGAGGTCGACGTTCAGGATCTGGCCTGCTTTTGCGCTCAGACGGTACTGAGCGGTGAGCTGGCCTTTGATCGAGCCGGAGCGCTTGACGGTGTCAGAGTCGCTCTTGAAATCAATCTGTTCGACACGCGTCTCGACCTTGGTGGCGGCGTATGTCGGCAGGCAAAACATGGTCGCCAGGAGGGCAGTGACCCAGAGGTTCATGTTGATCTTCCTGAGTGCTGCAGTTCGGTGTTTCGCCCCTGCATCTGACACATCAGCATAGAGCCTGGGCGACGCTAAAGCTGCTGCTCCTCGTTGAGGCTTTTCGAGGAGTTGACTGGTTTCGGCGATGGGCCGGGCGGTATTGCATGTCACCATGCATCTAATAAGGATCGTCAATTTAACGGCGTATTTTGTGTATTTTTTGACGCATTAAAGAAACTAGACAAAACATTGACAGTATCTCTTTGGTATCACATTATCGGCCGCGTTTTGATGGCTCTACGCCATAAAAACGACGCACAGGTAGCAGATCGTCCCAATGATTTTGAACCTTCAGGATTTGGACGATGTCGCAGTTCTGGTTTGCGGGCTAAACGCCATCAGTCTGGGTAATGATTTCTACAAAGCCACTGTCTAGCGGACGTTCACGCGATGTCTGCGCTTGAATCTTCAGGAAGAAAACTCATGGTTGTTGGGCGAATACTGGTTACCGGCGGTGCAGGATTCATCGGATCACACCTCGTGGAAGCGTTGCTGGGCAAAGGCTACAACGTGCGTGTACTGGATAACTTGTCGACCGGGAAGGTCGATAACTTGCCGGTTGGTCATGCCAATCTGGACCTGATGGTCGGTGATGTGGCGGACGCTGCAGTCGTGGAACAGGCCATGCGTGATTGCAGCGCAGTCGTTCACCTGGCTGCGGTGGCATCGGTGCAAGCCTCGGTCGATGATCCGGTTGGCACTCATCAAAGCAATTTCGTCGGCACGCTCAACGTTTGCGAAAAAATGTTGAAGGTGGGGATCAAGCGCGTGGTGTTTGCGTCCAGCGCGGCCATCTACGGCAACAATGGCGAAGGTTCGGCGATCGATGAGGACACCCCAAAGTCCCCGCTTACGCCCTATGCCAGCGATAAGTTGGCCAGCGAGTACTACCTGGATTTCTATCGCCGTGAGCACGGTCTGGAGCCAGTGGTCCTGCGCTTCTTCAATATCTTCGGTCCACGCCAGGACCCGTCATCGCCGTACTCCGGCGTGATCAGCATCTTCACTGAGCGGGCGATCTCCCGCAAACCTGTGGCGATTTTCGGTGACGGCGAACAGACCCGCGACTTCGTCTTTGTTGAAGACCTGGTGAGCATCCTCGTCCAGGCGGTTGAAACAACCGAGCCGAGCGCTAGTGCGATGAATGTCGGGCTCAGCCGTTCCACCAGCCTCAACGACCTGATCACTGAACTGGGACGCGCCACTGGCAGGCCTTTGACCGTGACTTATCAAGCGCCACGTCGAGGCGATATTCGTCATTCGCGCGCCAACAACGCTCGTTTGCTTGAGCGTTTCACCCTCCCTGCACCGACTTCCATCGGCCGGGGCCTGGCACAGCTTCTGCGCAGTTTGTAATCCGGCCGGTTCGCGCCGTATCAGTTCAGTCATTTCAAGAGTGAATTATGGAAATCGTTTTTCGCAGGATGCCTATCCGCGCGGTCGTCAAGCGGCTGCTGGCTGCCTTGGCGCTCTTCGTGAGCGGGCCGGCCGTCCAGGCTGCCGCTTTGCCGCAGCCCTCCAGCGTGACCTTCTGGTACGCCGACCAACCGCCAATTCCCGAGTTGGCGCAGTTCGACTGGTCCGTGGTCGAGCCGGGCCATATGACTGCCGAGGACGTCAAAACCCTGCGCCAGCTGGGCAGTCAGCCGTTCGCTTATCTGTCGGTCGGCGAGTTCAGTGGCACCAAGGTTGAAATCGACAAGGCCGGCCTGAAAAAAGCGGTCAGCCCGGTGCGTAACGACGCCTGGGACAGCCAGGTCATGGACCTCTCCGCGCCGGCCTGGCGCGAGCATCTGTTCAGCGCCGCCAAGGCTTTGCAGGCTGAAGGGTATGCCGGGTTGTTCCTCGATACCCTCGACAGTTTTCAGTTGTTGCCGCAAGCCTCGCGAGAAGCCCAGCGCGTCGCCCTCGCCAGTTTCCTGCGTGAACTGCACCAGCGTGAGCCGAAGCTGAAGCTGTTTTTCAACCGCGGCTTTGAAGTGCTTCCAGACCTTGACGGCGTTGCCGCCGCAGTGGCCGTCGAGTCCATCTACGCCGGTTGGGATGCGTCCGCCAAGCGCTATCGCCCGGTGTCCGAATCCGATCGTCAGTGGCTCGAAACACACCTGCAACCCTTGCGTGCCAAAGGCATCCCGCTGGTCGCCATCGACTACTTGCCGCCGGAGCGTCGCGAAGAGGCGCGCAAACTCGCCAAGCGTCTGCGCGACGAGGGGTTCATCCCGTACATCGGCACCCCTGATCTGGACTCGATGGGCATTAGCAACATCGAAGTGCAGCCTCGCCGCGTAGCGCTGGTTTTCGACCCGCGCGAGGGCGACCTGGCCGACAACGCCGGGCACAGCCTGCTCGGCGGTCTGCTCGAGTACCTCGGTTATCGTGTCGATTACCTGCCGGCCGACAACTCACTGCCGGGCTACCGTTTCAGTGGCTTGTATGCCGGTGTCGTTACCTGGATGACCAGCGGCCCGCCGCAGGACAGTCCGGCCTTCAACCGCTGGATCAACGCGCGTCTGGACGAGCACGTGCCGGTGGTTTTCTTCTCCGGTCTGCCGATTGAAGACAAACTCCTGCTCAAGCGCCTGGGCCTCAAGCGCGATGCACCTCCGGGCACGCAAGTGCTGACCATTACTCATCAGGACAAGGCGCTGCTCGGGGCGTTCGAAGCACCGGTGCAGCCCCGATCCCGTGACCTGACCGCTGTTTCAGTGCTGCCCAACGGGCCGAAAGCAGCATTGTCGCTGACCAATGCCGGTGGCGAAGTTTTCACCCCAGTGGTGATTGGCGAGTGGGGCGGCCTGGCCCTTGCGCCGTACATTCTCGAAGTGAACAACGAACGCAGTCGCTGGATTCTCGATCCGTTCGCGTTCCTTCAGGCCAGCTTGCGTCTGCCGGTGCAACCGCGTCCGGACACCACCACGGAGAACGGCCGTCGCATCGCTACGGTGCACATCGATGGCGACGGGTTTCCATCCCGCGCCGAAGTGCGAGGCACGCCATACGCCGGCCGACACACGCTGGAAGATTTCATCAAGCCCAACCCGTTTCTGACCTCGGTGTCGATCGTCGAAGGCGAGATTTCACCGCGCGGAATGTTCCCGTTCCTGGCGCGTGAACTGGAGCCGATCGCCCGTGAAATCTTCGCCAACCCGAAAGTCGAAGCGGCCACGCACACCTTCAGCCACCCGTTTTTCATGCAGCCGGACAAAGCCAGGAAACGCGAAAACTTCAAACCGGAGTACGGTTTGAACATGGCCATCCCGGGCTACGACAAGATCGATTTCCGCCGCGAGATTTTCGGTTCGCGCGATTACATCAACCAGAACCTCACCACCGCGCAAAAGCCGGTGAAGCTGGTGTTCTGGCCAGGCGATGCATTGCCTTCGCCGGCGACGTTGAAGCTGGCCTATGACGCCGGTCTGAAAAACGTCAACGGCGCCGAGACCAGGATGACCAAGGCCGATCCGTCGCTGACCGGGTTGAACCCGTTGCTGCGACCGACCGCCGGTGGGTTGCAATACTACGCGCCGATCATCAACGAGAACCTCTTCACCAACCTGTGGAAAGGCCCGTATTACGGCTTCCGCGATCTGGTCGACACCTTCGAACTGACTGACAGCCCGCGACGTCTGCGCGGGCTGCACCTCTATTACCACTTTTACTCAAGCACCAAGCAGGCTTCGATCAAGGCGATGCACGAGATCTACGGCTACATGCGCGAGCAGCAGCCGATGTCGCTGTGGATGAGCGATTACATCGATCGTCTGCACGGCTTGTACCAGGCCAGCCTGGCGCGTACTGCCGACGGTGCCTGGCAGGTTCGCGGCATGGACGCGCTGCGCACGGTGCGGCTAGACCCGCAAATGGGTTGGCCGGATTTGCTGCGTTCACAAGGGATTGCCGGTGTGCGCGACTTGCCCCAAGGGCGCTATGTGCATTTGAGCAGCGACCGGGCGTTGCTGGTGCTGCGACCCGATCGGGACGACAGACCAGCGCTGGAGGAGGCCAATCTGCCATTGGTGGACTGGCGTTACCTGGATGATCGTCGTGTGAGCTTTTCGTTTGCAGGGCAGTTCGATCTGACGTTCTCGGTACGCTCGACAAGCGCTTGCCGGGTGGAGGTGGACGGCCAGCGTTTTGCGGGCAAGGTCTCGGCCGGTCTGTGGACTTTTCAATTACCGATGAAGCAGGTGAGTAATGGTCAGCTCGTCTGCAACTAATTCCTCAGCCACCAAAAGCGGCCGTCTGCTCAACCCCTGGGCATTGGCGGTAGTGGCGGTCGCCGTGGGCGGGCTGCTGTGGGCGACTTTCCAGCGCGAAGAAACCTTCCAGCCCGATGGTCGTGAGCCGGATGCGGTGTCGGCCAACTACGCCGAGCTGCTGCTGACGGCTCACCCGGAAGATGATCATTTGCGTATGCAACTGGTCGATCTGCTGATTCGACTCGGCGACTACACCAAGGCACGGCAACATCTGGAGGCCTGGCCCAAGCCGCTGCCCGACATCCAGGCTTACTACCGCCTGGAGCTGGATGCATTGGTCGCGGCGAACGGCAGCGATCTGATTGCGCAGCAAGCGTTGGTCGAACGACTGAAAAGCTTCGATCACGGCAAACTGCCGGTGCCGTTGTTGCAGAACCTGGCGAAGCTGGCGCTGACGTTGCAGGCCCCGGCCTTTGCGGCCAGTGTCTTTGAGGAGATTGCCGGTCGTGATCCACAGTTGCGCACCGAGTCGCTTAAGTCCGCTGCTCAGTGGTATATGGCGGGCGAGCAACCCGCTCGGGCAGCGGACGTCTATCTGCAACTCAAACGAGACAGCCAGCAAGCAACCGAGCGTCGCGACTACGCGAAACTGGCGTTCGACAGCCTGTTGTCCGCCGGTCGTGGCGACGAGGCTGCGCAGGTGCTTTCCGATGAATTACCGCAGCTGAACAATACACAAACCGATGCCCCGTGGCTGGAGCAGGGCGTCGATGTCGCGGTGGCTAGCAAGCGTTTTGACCTGGCGCAGCGAGTGCTCAAACAGTGGCAAGTTCTGCAACCGGATAACCCGCAAATCCTGCAGAAAGATTTTCACATGCGCCTGGCCATTGGCGATCTGGCGGGGGCTTGGGAAACCGGTCAGCAGTTAGTGATCGACCATCCGGATGATCCGGCGCTGCTCGAGCAAATGGCCCACCTCGGTGAATGGCGTGGCGAGAGCGAAGCCGCGCTGGGTTACTGGATTCGTCTGCTCGCGTTGCAGGAAAACCCCCAGACCCGCGAACACGCGTGGCGTCTGGCGAGTCAGCAGTTCGATTTTGATCGGTCGATTCCGTTGCTCGCAGACATCATGCAGATGCGCGCGCTCACCGACATCGAGCTCGATGCGCTGATCTATGGTCACGAATCGCGAGGTACGCCGAACGAGGCCGAAGCCTGGTTGCATGTCTATTTGCGCAAGTACCCGACGCACCGTCTGGCATGGACGCGTTTGCTACAGAACCTGGAAAACACCGGGCAGTTCGCCGCCAAGGCCAAGGTTTACAAGGACTATTCGAAACGTTTCAAGCTCAACACCACCGAACAGGTCGACTGGGCCAACACCTACCTGAAACTGTTTGATGACCAGGCGGCGTGGAGCGTGGTACAGGCCAATGACGAGCGTATTACGGACGCGGATTACTGGCGGATCCGAGCCTCTCTGGCCTGGGATCTGGAGCGCGATGAAGACTTGCAGGTCTCGCTGGAAAGAATGCTCGCCCTCAATGGCAAGTTGGCCAGCGGCGATGAGAGCCAGTTGATCACCCTGTATCGCACCAGCGATCCGCAACGTGCCTTGAAACTGATGGTGGGCAGTTGGTACCGCGCAAGGGATCCGCAACGCCTGGTCGAGGCCTTGCAGCAAGCACAGGAGTTACAGGACTGGCCGCAAGTGATTGCACTGCTCAAGGATGCCGAGCAATACCCGCAGGCCTATGAGCAGGCACAAGTGCTGGCGGTGCGCGGTGCGCTGGCGGTGCAGCAGGGGCAGAGCGACGAGGCCGAGCGCTTGTACCTGCTGGGCTTGTCGCGTTACCCCGACGACAACCTGTTCCGCGAGCGCTTGATGTGGCTTTACGTCGATCAGGGCAACACCACCCGACTCAAGCCGCTGCTGAGTCAATGGCGTGCGCAGGCGCGTGAAGACCGCCTCTTGTGGCTGCCGTTCGCCAGTGCCAGCCAGATGCTTGGCCGCGACAGTGAAGCGTTGGCCTGGTACCGCATGTACCTCAAGGGCAGCCCGAATGACTGGCTGGTGCGCGCGGCCTATGCCGATGCACTCGACAGCGCCGGTTATCAGGACGCTGCCCAGCGTCTGCGTTTAAAGCTGCTGCGCAGCCCCGAGGGCGAAAGCATTCAACCGTCGTCCGAGCGTTATGCGATCTGGTTGCGCCTGATGGCGAGCAGCTATTCGCCGCGCAAGGCTCAGCAGGAAGTGTTGAAGTGGAAGGATGGTTCGCCGGCGATGCTGCAATTGTGGTTCGAACGGTTGCTGGCACGTCTCGACGCGACGAATCAGGAATCGCAGAAAGACCAGTGGCTGGATTGGGCACGCAGCCAGGGCCTGAAGGTCGAGCGCTACGAGCAGATTCAGCAGGCCCTGCGCAGTCGCAATAAAGAACAGGTCGAAACGCTGTTGGCCAGCAGCGACCTGAACCCGGCGCAGCGCGCTCAGGCCCTCAGTCGTCTGGGGCGTCTGGGAGAAGCACTGGACGTCAACCTCTCCGCGCTCGGTGACGAGCAGCCTGGCGCCGTGCGTGAGCAACTGCGCCGTCAGGCGGTGGAAATCCACGAAGCCACGCCACAAGGGGCGCAGCTGTCCTGGCATCAGCAGGATTTCGGCGGCCTGGAATTCAACGCACCACGTCTGCAGATCGCCCGTAACCTGGGTGACAACTGGTACGCTGATCTTGAGCTGGAGCAGGGCACCTACAGCGGCGACGACGTGAACTCTTCGCAACTCGGCGAGGAACGCAACGCGGCCCTGACGCTGATCCGTCCGGTGGAAAACGGCCGCTACAAACTGTTCGCCGACACCAGCCAGCGCAAGGACGACGACCGCAATGGCCTGGGCCTTTCCCGTACCTGGCAGTTGGGCGTCAGTGATGAACTCGAAACCGGTCTGGACTGGCATCGCAAGAGTGAGGACAGCGGTTTGATGCGCGCCTTTGGCCAGCACGACAGTGTGTGGGTCGGTGGTCGCCATGGTTTCTCCGCGCGTGATCAGCTCAGTTGGGAAGTGGCGCAGAAGTCATTCTCCACCCGTGCCGGCGACAACCTGGGTAATGGCCAGGCGCTGAAGATGGAATACAACCACACGCTGGAATTCGCCGGGCCCAACTGGACCGTGCGCAGCGGTGTCGACTATCAGCACAACAACGTGAACGACCGCCGCCTGGACGACCTGTCCAGCCGCAACGGCGGGCCGGTAATCGTGCCCGATCAGGAGCGTGATGCCGTAACCGGAGAACTCGACGCCAGCGATACGCAAACCGTCATGGGCAGCGACCTGCTGCAGAGCCGCTACGGGCAACTGTACGTTGGCACCTCATGGCGTCGCGGGATACCGGGCGCATTGGTGCGCACCAAGCCGCAGTACACCTGGCTGGTGGACGTGACGGCCGGTTGGCAATGGCTGGATCAAACCTTCAACTACGGCATCAACACCGGGATCGGCTTCGAAGTGCTGGGTGATGACGAACTGGCCCTGACCTTCGGCTACCAATCCGCGCCACAAGGCGGGGATGGTCAGTCCGGCGGAACACTGGGTGTGAGCTACGGCGTGCGTTTTGGACGCTGATCATGGAATGTCTACAGGAGAAAAACCTATGCAAGTAATTCGTAATCTGAGCCTGGCTCTGGCAGTCCTGTTCGTCGCCGGTTGCGCCAGCTTCACCGATGAGGCCAGCCCGAACCTGCCGCGCAATGCGCAGTGGGGCATTGTGCCGATGGTCAACTATTCGCAGACGCCACAGGCCGGTGAACGCAGCGAGCAGATCCTGCTCAGCGTGCTCAGCAGCCACGGCCTGCAACCACGGGTTTACCCGGTCAGCACTCAGGGCGAACAAGCGCTGATGGATGACAACGAGCGTCTGGCCGGAGCCCTGGAATGGGCGCGTGAGCAGAAACTCGATTATGTGATCGCCGGCAGCGTTGAAGAGTGGCAGTACAAGAACGGCCTGGACGGCGAGCCAGCGGTGGGCATCAGCCTGCGTGTACTCGATGGCAGCAGCGGTCGCGTACTCTGGAGCAAGAGTGGCGCACGTGCCGGCTGGTCCCGTGAAAGCCTCGCGGGCACCGCCCAAACGGTGCTCGACAAACTTGTTGGCGCCCTTCGGTTCGAGTGATTGCAATGAATTCTCCCCACATGGATTACAGCCTGGCGCCTCAAGCCAGCGGCCCGGTGTCTTGGCTGGAAACGTTACTGGTGACCGGTCTGGCCATCGGCCTCGGCTTGTGGCTGACCCCCGAAGACCCGTTGCAGATGCGCGGTGGTTTCCCCTGGCCGATTCTGGCGCCGCTGCTGTTGGGTGTGCGTTACGGTTTTGTGCGCGGTTTGTTCAGTGCCAGCCTGCTGGTGGCGGCGCTGTTTGCGCTGCGCTACAGCGGCCATGAAAACTACACCAGGCTCGAACCTTCGTTCATCGTTGGCGTGCTGGTTTGCGGGATGCTGGTCGGCGAGGTGCGTGACCTGTGGATGCGGCGCCTTGAGCGTTTGCAGATGGCCAACGAATATCGTCAGTACCGTCTCGATGAATTCACCCGCGCGCACCAGATTCTGCGGGTTTCCCACGACCTGCTGGAGCAGCGCGTGGCCGGTAGCGACCAGAGCTTGCGCAGCTCCTTGTTGGGCCTGCGCGAAAAACTTCGGGTGATGCCGGAGGACAACGATGCGCTGGGCGCGCTGGCAGACCCGATCGTGGCGATGCTCGGACAATACGGCGCGCTGCGAGTGGCCGGTCTGTACCGCGTGGACGTGCGCGAAGAAAATGTCCTCCCTGACGCGCTGGCAACCATCGGTGTCATGGGGGCGTTGGGCACTGAGGATGGTCTGGTCAAGCTGTGCCTGGAGCGTGGCGAACTGGTCAGTGTGCGTCAGGAGCTGATCGATTCCGGTACCTCCGCGCAGTTCTCATCGTTGCAGGCGTGCATTCCGTTAATCGATGCCGAGGGTCGTCTGCTGGCGATTCTGGCGGTTCGGCAGATGCCGTTCTTCGCCTTCCAGGATCGCACTCTGAGCCTGTTGGCACTGCTCGCCGGGCACATCGCCGACCTGTTGCGTCGAGACCCGCAAGTCCTGCAACTGCCCGACGCCGATGCACAGCAATTCACCCTGCAGCTCAAACGTTCGCTGGTGGATGTCGAGCAGCACAAATTGCCGGCCGGCCTGTTTGCGTTTGAAATGACCCGTCCCAACGAAGAGCTGACTCGTTTGATGGAGCGCAGTCAGCGCGGTCTCGATTTGCATTTGCCGGTGCTTAACAACCGGGGTCATAGGCTGTTGCTGGTGCTCTTGCCGTTGACCAGCCCGCAGGGCACCGAAGGTTATCTGGCGCGCATCAGCCTGTTGTTGCATGAGCACTTTGGCATTGAAAGTAACCTGGACAGCCTCGGTGTGCGGGTGATGCCTTTCAATCTGGAGCCTGGCTGTGAACGCAACGGGCTGCGTAATTTCCTGTTCAACGAGTGTGGCCTGAATGATCAGCAAGTGGCTGTTTAGCGGAGCCTTGTTGTTAGAGGCGGGCAGTTGGGCCAGTTTGTGGCTGGCAGCGCCCGAGTTACAACAATTGCTGGTGTTCACCCTCAGCCATGGCCTGGCCTGCGTGCTGCTGTGCGCCGCGGTGTGGCTGTTGTTGCCGGCACGCTACCGGGCGCCGTTGCCCTGGAGCCCGCTGTTCATTTTCAGCCTGGCATTCTTTGTCCCGGTGATCGGGGCGATCGGTGTGGTCGCGTCGATATTTCCTGCGTTGTACCTGCCGCGCAAACGTGACAAGCAAGCCTGGCAAGCGGTCGGAATTCCGAGCCTGCCGTTCCGCGCTCAGCTGCAGTCGCATTCGCCGATCTTTGCCGACGGCGGTTTGCAGGATGTGCTGCGTCATGCACCGGATCCGGATCAGCGTCTGGCCGCCTTGCTTGCTACGCGGCGGATGCCGGGCAAAGAAGCGGTGCCGATCCTCAAACTGGCGCTTGGCGATCCCAGTGACGACGTACGTCTGTTGGCGTACTCGATGCTCGACAAGCAGGAAAGCGACATCAACTTGCGCATCCAGATCGCCCTTGGGCAACTGGCCGATGCCAACACCAAAGTGGCCGGTGCGCTGCATGGCACCCTGGCGCGCTGGTATTGGGAGTTGGCGTATCTCGGCCTGGCGCAAGGCAGCGTGCTCGAACACGTACTCAACCGGGCCAGCGATCATGCCGAACAGGGTTTGAGCGCCGGCGAGGGCGGTGAACTGTTTCTGCTGGCGGGGCGCATTGCCCTGGAGCGGGGTGATATCGAGCGCGCCGAAGTCCTTTTGCATCAGGCCCAGGACAACGGCATGGGGGCCGCGCAGGTGTTGCCGTTTCACGCCGAGCTGGCGTTCGAGGCCGGTCGTTATCACGAAATTCCGGGGTTGCTCGCAAGCCTTCCGGAGAAAACCCGTCAGCGGCCTCCTTTCGCTGAATTGGTGAGGAGCTGGACATGAAGCATAAGGAAGCAGCCCCGGTTGCCGACATCTGCCTGCTGCTCGAAGGCACCTGGCCTTACGTGCGTGGCGGCGTGTCGAGCTGGATTCATCAGATGATCCTCGGCCTGCCGGAGTTGACTTTTTCGGTGATGTTTATCGGCGGCCAACGTTCGGCCTATCCGTCGCGGCGCTACGAAGTGCCCTCGAATGTGTTGCACATTGAAGAGGTGTTTCTCGAAGATGCGACGCGTCCAACCAACACCCGCGCCGCGCCGCGAGTAGCCGATCCGCAACAGCTGCTGGACCTGTATCGCTTCCTGCATCACCCGGATGCGCCGGAGCCCGAACTGGGTGAGCGCTTGCTCGATTGCATCGCACAGGGTCGCCTGAGCCTCGACGATGTGCTGCGCAGTCGCGCCAGTTGGGAAGTGTTGAGCGAGGGCTATCGCCAGCATTGTGCCGACCCGTCTTTCGTCAACTATTTCTGGACCCTGCGTTCGATGCAGTCGCCGTTGCTGATGCTCGCCGAAGCGTCGCGCAACATGCCGCAGGCGCGGGTACTGCATTCGATTTCCACCGGGTACGCCGGGCTGCTGGGATGCATCCTCAAGCAGCGCTGGAACTGTGCCTACTTGCTCAGCGAGCACGGGATTTACACCAAGGAACGCAAGATCGACCTGGCCCAGGCCACGTGGATCGCCGAGAGCTCCGGCCAGGCGCTGAACCGTAGCCTCGATGCCGGTTCGGGCTACATCCGCACCTTGTGGATTCGCTTCTTTGAGCGCATCGGTCAACTGACCTACAACAGCGCCGATAACATCATTGCGTTGTATGACGGCAACCGTCAGCGGCAGATCAAGGACGGCGCCGACCCTGCCCGCACGCAGGTGATTCCGAACGGCATCGATTTGCCGCAGTGGAGCCGCGCACTGGAAGCCCGTGCGCCCGGCATTGCGCCGGTGGTGGGTTTGATCGGGCGTGTGGTGCCGATCAAAGACGTGAAAACCTTTCTGCGGGCCATGCGCGGTGTGATCAGCGCGATGCCCCAGGCGGAAGGCTGGATCGTCGGCCCGGAAGAGGAAGACCCGGAGTATGTCAGCGAATGCCGCAGCCTGATGGCCAGCCTGGGCCTGGAGGGCAAGGTGCATTTCCTTGGCTTCCAGCGCATTCAGGACCTCCTGCCGAAGCTCGGCCTGATGGTGCTGACCTCCATCAGTGAAGCGCAACCGCTGGTGATTCTCGAAGCCTGGGCCGCCGGCACGCCGGTGGTCAGCAGCGACGTGGGTTCGTGCCGGGAATTGATCGAAGGCGGCAGCGCCGAGGACCGCGACCTCGGCCTGGCCGGCAAGGTGGTGGCGATTGCCGACCCACAGGCCACCTGCGCCGCGATCCTTGAACTGTTGCGCAGCCCGCGACGCTGGCAGGCCGCTCAGGCCAGCGGCTTGTTGCGGGTCAATCGTTACTACACCGAAGCCTTGATGCTGCAGCGTTATCGCGACTTGTACAAAGCAGCCATGGAGAACAGTTAAATGGCCGGCATTGGCTTCGAACTGCGCAAGATTCTTTCGCGCGACTCCTACACCGCGACCCTGCACGCCTACGTGTACGCCGGGCTGATCAGCTCCGGTCCCTGGGTGTTGTCGATCATCAGCGTGATGCTGGTGGGCATCATCAGCTTGGGCCTTGTGATACCCAACTCGTTGGTGGGGCAGTTTCTGGTGACGGTGACCTACCTGATGGCCACCTCGTTGATTCTCACGGGTGGCTTGCAGCTGTACTTCACCCGGTTCGTGTCCGACCGATTGTTCGAGCACAAGTACGAACAGATCCTTCCCAACTTGCTGGGCATCTTGTTGTTGGTCACGCTTGCTGCCGGCGTACTGGGCATCATCGTGCTGACCGTGATGTTCGATCAGCCGCTGATCTACCGGGTGCTGGTGCTGTCTAATTTCGTGGTGCTGTGCAACTTGTGGCTGGTGATCATCTTCCTGTCGGGGATGAAGGCCTACAACCGCATTCTGCTGGTCATGCTGGTGGGCTACACGCTGATGGTGGCCAGTGCCTATGTGCTGAGCTTCCTGAAGTTACCGGGCTTGCTGCTTGCGCTGTTGATCGGACACAGCGCACTGCTGTTTCTGTTTCTTTACGACATCCTGCGCGAGTACCGGGCGGAGAAACTGATCGCCTTCGATTTTCTCGATCGCCGCCAGGTTTTCCTCAGCCTGCTCGCCACCGGTTTTTTCTACAACTTCGGCATCTGGATCGACAAGTTCCTGTTCTGGTTCAACCCCGGCACTTCGAACATCGTCATCGGTCCGCTGCGCGCATCTATCCTGTATGACCTGCCGATCTTCCTCGCCTACCTGGCGATCATCCCCGGCATGGCAGTGTTTCTGGTGCGCATCGAAACCGATTTTGCCGAATGGTACGACCGACTGTTCCGGGCGATCCGCGACGGCGAAACCTTGCAGCACATCGGTCAGTTGAAAACCGAAATGACCTTGTCGATCCGCCAGGGCCTGCTGGAAATCTGCAAGGTGCAGGGGCTGACGGTGGTGTTGTTGTTCCTGTTCGCACCGCGTCTGCTGGATTGGCTGGGCATCTCCAGCTACTACCTGCCGCTGTTCTACATCGACCTGATCGGCGTGAGCATCCAGGTGGTGTTCATGGCGTTGCTCAACGTCTTTTTCTACCTGGACAAGCGCACTGTGGTGCTGGAGTTGTGCGTGCTGTTTGCGGTGTTGAACGGGGGGCTGACGCTGCTCAGCATGTACCTTGGCCCAAGCTTTTTTGGCTATGGGTTCACGCTGTCATTACTGGTGTGTGTGTTGCTGGGGTTGCATCGACTGTCCACTGCGCTGGAAGACCTGGAGTACGACACGTTTATGTTGTCGGCGCGCTGACGGTTTTTCCGGGGTTAAAAATGGCACTGGCGATCATCATCCAGTGCCTTTTTTTGCCTGATGGCTTCCGACTGGCGTCACTTGAAAGCCGATAGTGCGCTGCTAGGCTTGCACGGTCAGGTCGTTCGCAGGCTTTATCAGCCCGTCACCCATTCAGGAGTTATCGTCATGAGTACTTCCCTGGAAACCGTTCTTTACACAGCCAAAACCCACACCGTCGGCGGCCGCACGGGCACCGGCAAATCCAGCGATGGCGAGCTTGACGTGAAATTCAGCTCCCCCGGTTCAGGCAAGCCGGGGACCAATCCGGAGCAGCTGTTTGCGCTCGGTTATTCAGCGTGTTTTATCGGTGCGATCCAGGTGGCCGCCGGGCAACTGAAAGTCAAATTGCCAGAAGATACGTCGGTGGATGCCGAGGTGGACTTGGGCAAAACCAAGGGCGGCGAATTTCAGTTGGCGGTCCGCCTGAACGTCAACATTCCTGGCCTGGAGGACCGCGTGAAACGAGAACTGGCAGACGCTGCGCATCAGATCTGCCCGTATTCGCGGATGACACGGGGGCATGTGACGGTGGAGTTGAAAGTCGTTTGATCGCTGGATAAAAAATCCAGGTAACAAAAAAGCCGTGAAGCTTCGATTTTTCGACGCTTTACGGCTTTGTTCAGTCTGCGCAGCAAGAACCACTACGAGCCAGATTACTTGGCCTTCGCGCTCTTGATGTCGCTGATGATTTGCTGCGCAATCGCCTGGACCTGTTTTTGGGTCATGGCCGACATCACACCTTCCCATGCCGACGATGACGTGTCGTAGGTTCGGGTGCCGATCAGGCTCCCCGATTTCAAGTCAGAAAAGTCGGCGCTGGAATTGACCCAGGCGTTGCCCACCATAATGCCAGCAGCAACGCGCGCCCCCGGCGTCAGGTAGCGGAAGTTGCTCACGTTGATGGTGATGCCGACGCCATCCTTGGTGCCCGAACTCAATGTCTGAGCCTCTGTAAGGCCGTAGCCGGCACGGGCGGCTTCTGCTTGCAGGGCCTCATTCCAGTCGCGTTGCAAAAGGGGCCAGTCTTCATTCTGCTGGACCTTGCTGTTCCCTTTGAAATTGACCACCAGATTTTGCTTCGCCGACTCCTGAATCGCCAGCGTTTCACCACCGCCACTTTTTACCGACGCAGCACAACCGCTCAGAAGTGACACGGCCAGGAGGCATGAAAGGGAGAGCAAATACTTTGGATTTTTCATTGAATGTCCATATCCGGAACGATTGGGTCGGCGCTAAATAGTGAGTGGTAGCGATATGATGGCAGTGGGCGCAATCCTGAGGCGAAGCCACTGATTCCGTCAAGCGGCGCGGTAGCTATCAATGAACCGACGTCAATCGTTCAGGCACAAAAAAGGCACTTGCGATAATCGCCAAGTGCCTTTTTTGTCTAGCTTGTTTGGTGGGCCGGGGACGTTTGAACTGGCCTCTAACATCCCAGTAATCATTGGGCTTAACGTCTCTGTATAACTCAAGGCATACACGTGGGCATACATGCTGCTGGTTGCTGTACCGTGTGAGGCAAAAAAATGCCCCGGGATGAGTGCTCGTATGGCCGTAATCTCAAATCACACTCCGCGACGGATCGTGATGCGTAACGCTGGCGGTTGGAATCCTCGTCGAGCATCTGAACCGCCGTCCTAGTATCGTGCGAACTTACATGCCACCTGACCATCCCTTTGCATCGGACTTGACCAGCCGGCACCACCGCGACAACTGGCCTCTCTTGAGCACTCGGCAGCCGTGGACACAATGTGGACACTTAAACAGCCATAAATCAGACAGCAGGCCTTTGTTGGCGTCGCATCATTTTGATCAGAGCGGCAGTGGAGGCATCAACTGCGTCTTCATTGCCGAGCGTTGACAAAAGCAACGGATAGGCATGCCTCGGGCGCTGAACCATCAAACGCCCCAAGAATGCTGCGGCTCTGAGATTGTCTTTGAACCCCTTCCGTAGGCACCTTCGCAAGCCTGCGCTAAGCAGATCGGCTAGCTGGATTCCGAAACTGTCCTTAGAGTTGACGAACTGAATATCCTCCCGGAAGACCTTCCCAATGTTCAACGCACCCGTAAGATCAAGCTCGATTCCGTAGCTTTCTTTTAGATAGCTGGGGGCTTCTCCTTGGGCATACACGTAAGCGCCCATGTGGCTGTAGTCAAATCCAGTCACCGTGATAATAGGGTCGGCCAGAGACATCGTTTGAAGGTAGGCGGGAGATAGCTGCTCAAAGGCCTCTTCGTATTTGGTTTTTTTTTCGAGAGCCTTACGGTCGACTCGCCAAACGAATGCGGACAGAGTTTCCGGTTCGTGCTGGCCGTAGTAAAGAACAGACTGCCAGACCACCAGTTGCATCAGTTTTATCTGACAAATGAGCTGTATGTGGAGCTGGGCAGGCAGATTACGAATCTGATCTGCCGCATGCTGGACAGATTCACGCCCCTCCTCATGAATCATTTTCTCTTTGTTCACCAGCATTCCTTTAGCAGTAGCTTCCTTGTGAGCTGTTACGGCTTCAGGGGTGTTTAAATGAGCGTCGGTGACTACGCCATACAAAGTGCAATTAGTCTTGGCAAGGCGTATTAGAAGTCGAAAGTAGCTCATCTCGTCATCCAGCGCGCCGAGTTTCAGCTCGTCGGATAGCGCAAAACCATTTTCTTTTTTGAAATCTGCAAGGGCACTCTCTGCTTCGCTTAGAAAGCGTTCAGGAATAGCAATCGCGCAGATAGAACTCCATGCAGCCTTCTCCGGCGTGTATACAAAAGTCCCTGACTCGTCGATAAAAATATGCATATCCGTCCCTTGTCCGGCGAAATTTGGTACTTAGGTCTTTCGAGATGGTACGCAATGCGTTGCGACAGAACTCATGCGCATCCTGCGCGATAAACGGACGATCTCCCATGCAGTGCTGCTGCCTCCGATAGGCATGAGTCGTCGCGTCGAATGATGGGTCGTAGAGACTGTTCGGCTTAGTCAGTCAGTCGATAACACGGCCATCAGGAGTTCTCTTGTAGCGCTGCCCGATGTACTTTTTGAAGGGGCGAATGGCGTTCTCACTATCACCAATGATATGCACCATGGATTGGGCGGCCACCTTGGTATTGAGTTCCGCGACGACGGCCTCATCAACCTCATTTCTTCCTGGCGTGAACCGTTCAGAGTTGCAGATGATGTAGCCGATCCTCGGCGAGATCGGGTAGTAAAAATCGGCATGCTCAGGCGTGGCGAACTCCGTCTCAGAGACACAAGAATGCACATTGACGACTGGGTGGTCGGATGTGATGAAAGGCACTCTCGTGTCATTCACCAGTAGTGCATGTCTATCTTCGTGACGACTTGTGTACAGGCTCAAGCCGATACTCATCCCGAACATGTAGCTTAGGAACCACCATGCATGCGCCATCGCATCGGCCACTTCAATCTCCAGGGCGGTACTTCGGGGTTGAACCTGGAACAGACCATCTCGAAAAGGCTTCGTACGGGAAATCTGATGGCCGAAGAACATCATGAACTCGATCATGTGCTGTTTATTTTGCAGCACATCGAGTTTTTCATTAGCGAGCGCTGCCAACACTGGCAGCGCCTTTTCTTCGTGGGATGCGTGGAGATTTTCCAGTAGGTTGCATTTTATCGCATGGAGATGCAGCTCGATTTCCGGATTCTTAATGCCAGACTTACGGTAGATAGTCTCAAGCTGCTGCATCTTGAGAAAGTCAGCAAGGTACGACATGTGCTGTTGGTGGAGATGGTCGGGGCTTTTTCGGGAGAAGCCTTTAATCACCTGAACATCCATTTCGCTAAGCATGCTGGTCTTGTAGAAATAGTCGTCAGCAACTATGGCTCGCACGCTGTCGTGGGCAATTTTCCCAGTCATGGTTGTGTAGTAAACATTCTTCGTGCCGCTGCCCCAGCGAGTTAGGTATTTCGCCCAGACGTAATGATGACGCTTCTTAGCTTCAAGCTCTTTGCGCGACATAGGCTTCCGTTCCGTTGGGTGTTGGCTCGCAAACTCTCAGCCTACGAGCCTCCCGTCAAGAGATTCGTTGTGCCTGTTGGGGGGGCTGCTCGCCTGTGAATTGTCCACATGAACGCCCGGTTCTGGCCGGCTTTTGTCTGTCGCTAACTACCCTCATCTATTGCCCAACGTACCCATCTTGTAGAGATCAATAGTCCCATGTCCCCTAGACAAGCATCTGGTCAAATCGGATGTAAACGACTGGGCAAGATGATGCGATACGCACATCTAGCCGGCTACCCAATTTTTTAATTTCGCGGGCGTGTGTAAACGACTGGGCGAACGGTGGAGTGACCTATAGGCCCTAGAGATTTACCCCACCCCCCCCTATGGACTGCTGAACCCCAGGTTCCATAAGGGGTTGCGGCGATGGTGGCGAGAATTCAGCGTGCCTGGCGTTACCTTCGTTGTGAGTTTCGCTTAACAAAAAACAGACCGCTTAGGCTGTAGTTTGCTTGTGTATATGGCGAAAACAGCAGCGCGGATGGGCTGTTTTATCAATGCGGAGCACTATTTTTAATTCTGCGGGAGCCTGCTGAGGCATGGCGTTGCCTGATCCGCCTACTCCCCTGTAATCAATTCCTAAGCGGCCGCTAATCGCCGCCAGCACAGCGTGTGGCGGTGATAGCAGGGCGCAGCACGTCGCCCTTATATCTTGGCTTCGCTTGTTTCTGTCGGGCTATGCAGGGCAGCAAACCCACGCACATCGAGCCATGCATGCCAGCGCTCCAGGGCATCGCGCTTCTGCGTCTCGGCGGTCGTATGGATATAGGTCACATCCAGGGATTTCAGTGCGTGGTTTAGCAGCAACTCACCAATCAAATAATCAATGCCCAAATCGGTCCAGGCTGTCCGGGCTGTTTTGCGCAGGTCGTGGCTCGTCCATTCATCATCCGACAGGCTGGTAAAAGAGGACTGTGCCGGGCGTTCACCGAGTGGCTGGCCTTGGGCGCCGGGAAACAGGTAAGCCCCCTCATAACCCGCAACGGTCTGGGTCTGACGGTAGCGGCACAGAAAGGCGCGCAGTTGCTCAGTCAGTGGAAGGGTATGAGCACACTTCGTTTTGGTGTTGGCGGCCGGGATATGCCAGGTGTTGTCGACCAGATCAAAGTGCTGCCATTTGGCTTGCCGGGTTTCGCCGAGGCGAGTGCCGTGAGTGAGCATTAGCACCGCCATGGCAACGCTGGCTGCATTGCTGTCATAACGCTCGGCCCAGATTCCTAACAGCCGTCCAACATCGTTGGGGCGCAATCGGGCTTCCTTGGGTTTGATCTTGGTTTTGATGAAGTTGGTGAACGTCACGTCGACCAGTGGGTTAGATCCAATCAGCCCTAGGCTGGCCGCCTGCTTAATCGCAACTTTGAGCACACCAAACACCAACCGCACATGCGCCAGGCTGTACTGGGATTGCAGCGGCCACATCAGCTTTTCGTCGAGGGTGGCCCGGTTCAACTGCGCCAAAGGTAGCGCCCCGAGGCAGGGAATAAGCTGGCGCTTCAATGCCGATCTGCTGGTGGCTTTTCTGCTGTCGCTCAAATTCCTGTCGGAGGTCACACGTTGTGCATGCCACGCCAGAACCTCGCCCACGGTCAGCCACCCGGTGTTGGCCACAGTGGAGCCGTCCGGGCGAATCGCCAGGCGGCTGCAAACGTCAGGCAGGACAGCCAGGAAATTCTTTACCGGCAAGTCTGGGTAGTTGCCGATCTTATGCCACTGGCGCTTACCGCTTGCGTGCTTGATGAGGTAGTAACTCCCCCGCTGGCGGCCGGTGTGATAACGAAACCGGATTGGCCGTGACGGGTCACGGAGTTCCCTGATTTCGCTGTCAGCGGCGTGTTTTTTAATGGCGGCTTCGGACAAGGTGACGGTGATGGTTCTAGGCATGCTTGGCCTCCCGGGCTCTTTCAGACGTGATGTGTTGGGTAGTTTGTTGGTCGTACTGCTCGCGTAGCTCGGCGCCGATGGGGCAATGAGTTGGCGATTTATGGCGGTGAGCGCGACAGGTGCTACACACCATGACGTGGTTCAGGTAAGCGTCACGGGCAGCCAGCCAGGTCGCTGACAATGTGGCGGTCGGGCTTAAGCCGTTGGCCGTTGCCGGCGATAGTTGCGCTGGGCATGTCGGTGCGGGTGGCGTCCAATCATGCGAGCGGATCAGCCGGGCGGTGTCGCTAATACGGCCCCGCGTGCCGAGGTCATCAACACTCACCCGGCCGCTATCCAACAACCAGCCAGGCGAGCACCCCAGTACAGCCGCCAATAATTCAAGCCACTGCGCAGCGGGCAAGTTTGAGCTAGTGCCGCTATCTGCTTTGGGGGGCGCAGGCAATGACTGGCGCACGAATGCGCCCAGGGCTGGCAAGTCGAGAGCCGCCACTATTGCCGCCCCGTCACTGCGTACTACCTGCTGTTGGCCTGGGTCACACCGGGAACACCGGGAACACCGGGAACAACCAGCAACTACGGGGCCTGTAGCTGTTCCCGGTAAAGGATTTGATTGGGAACACCGGGAACAAATAAACAGATTGATGTTCCCGGTTGTTCCCGGTCTGTTCCCGGCTTGTGACCCAACTGAGCAGGGAGAGAATGCCCGTGCCTGCTGGTTCTGGCGTTTTGTTCCCGGTGTGACCCTGGCGTTTCTGGCCGGTGATTTCTGGCAAGCCATGGCTATTCCTCCGTGGCGGCCAGCAAGGCGGCAGGGTTGATAACGTAGGCACGGGCAATGCCCTCACCTTTTATACGGATGCGTTTGGTCAGGCGGCCGTCTCGGTCGTTGTCACGCTCTGCAATGGCACCGGCCTTGTCCAAGCAAGACAGCACCCGCTTGATGTCAAAGCCCTGGGCAGCGTCAGCCAATGCCTGCGGGGTAAACAGATAAAGTCGGCCGTCTCCATGGGCTCGATACCAGCCGGCCCGGTCATGCACGGTGCCGCTGTCAGTCCCGTCGACACTGGCAAAGCGCGAGGCATGGCGGTCGATAAAAGTGGCCACTGCGCGAATGATCTTGGCGTCTTCGGATTGTCCTCGACCTCGGAACGTCGCCCAGGCGCTGAACAGCTCTACCATGGCCGCACTCGCCGTACCTGGCGGCCAGGGCAGTAGTTCTGCCTGGGCTGCCATTTCTCCCGCTAACGCCGCAATAGCGAATCGCGAAACCGCGCGGGCTTCTTGACCGGTGCCGACGGGGAACGCTTGGCGCATATCTGCAAACACCGTCTCCAGCTCAGCCGCTGCTTGGTCGGCGCTTTCGTCTGTAGAGCTGGCGCTGTTTGGCTGACCACGCTGAACCAATAGCTCGACGAAGGCCGGCCCGATGTGCCCGTAATGTTTTGCGGTGGCGCGTTTGATTGCGTCTGCAAATGCGCGGCCGGCGCCTTTACGACCGTCCTCTGTGGCGGGGTCGTGCGCCAACCCAAGGTCGTGCAGTTCGTCGAAGGCGCCATACCGTCGGTAGGCGGGGACGTCCAGCAACCGTAGTTCCTGACCAGCCTTACTGCGCATGCCGGCGCTTTCCATATGCTTGCCCATGGTCAGCTCGCCGCTGGATAGCACCATGACGCGCCATTTCTGAACCTGACGAGGCAGCCCGGAAACTTTCCCTCGCTGACGTCCTGTTCCGTTGCCCAGTGCGTAAATGATGCCGCCCACATCTTGTGGCTTGGCTTCCCCAATTTCGTCGAGCACCAACAGGGTGTCATTGCGCAACGTGGCCACACCCTCCAGGCCGGTGCTGGTGGCATTCCATGTGCGCAGGAAATCACGCGGCTTACCCCACACGCTTGCAGCAACGGCCAGTGCAATGCTTTTGCCGCTGGAGCTGTCGCCGAGGATGTGAAACCCGCCGCCATCAGCATCCAACAACGTCAGCAGCGGCCCGGCCAGCGCGGCACAGACGGCTAGCATCAGGATTGGATTACCAATGCACCGTGCCGCAACCTCGGCTTGCCAGCCGGTCAAGTCACCTGTGGTCGAATACTCATGGCCGCCGGCTTCGGTGGATTGAAACACCACGTCGCCGCCCCCGATTACTCGTCGCGGCATAACGAACAGCTCCGGCCCATACCAGCCCGTCCGGGTCGCGGCCATCGCCTGCCGCTGGGGGCTGCTGGTCATTAGGTAATCCATCAGCGCCTGACGCTGCTTATGCGGAATGGTGGCGCCCATGTTCAGCAGTACCGCGCGTAACTCGGCGCCGTCACCCGCCAACATTTCCATTGGCGCGGCCCACTCTCGCCAATGGGTTGCGCCTTTAGGTTGCAGGCGTAGCAGCCGGCCGAAGTTTTCCCCGCGCTCATCACTGGTAATGGCCAGCACCTCCAGCGGTGAACAAACTTGTGTGTCAGTTTCCGCATCATCACGAATACCGTGGAAGTACAGGCCAGGTGCCAGAACATGGCCCTGGCGCGTTTGTACCCATACTGAATAGGTCGCCCAACTGGGGCGCGCGGGTGTGACGGTGGGATGTTTAGGTTTGGCTGGTTTACGCGGCCCGCTTTTGTTCGTGCTCTTGGGCGCCCCCTTGGTGCTGGGTTGCTCAATTGCAGCGGTCGGGCCGTTGACCGGCAGGGGCTGAATGTTTTCGGGATTACTCGACTTGCGGGACACAGAAGGCCTCCCAGGTGTGCAGGTCGTTGAAGTCGGATAGCTCAGTAGGCGAGCCAGCGGGCCACTCGGGAAACAACACCATGGCACCGGCAGCCAGCGCCGCCGCATCAGCAGCGGTGCGGCCGGGATTGCCGCCACTGCTTCGGTCATCGTCGCCCGCGATCACCAGATCAATTTGGCTGCCATATTTGGCGCGCAGGGCGAGCGCAACGGGCCGCAAGTTACCGGCGTTCATCGCACAGGCCACACCGTCGGCGGCCTCGTAGCTCTCGAATAGCGTGGCCCCAGTTGCCCAACCCTCGCAGATGTAGAGCCGGCAGCCAGGCGCAATAACACCCAGTAGGTGGAATGCCCCCAGCACCTGACCACCAAATAAAAAACGCTTGGCTCCATCGGCCGCAATGCGCTGCAAATTGACTAACTCGCCGGAGACATTGAGCAGCGGCACCAACAGTTCCCCACCGCACTGACGCAAGCTGTGGGGCCGAACGCGCTTTCGCTCAAGATAGGCATGCGCCGAACTAGCGCCTGTGCTGCTGTTCCAAAGTTTGTGGGCGAACTCGATGGCGGCTGCCTGCCTGTTCTGCTTGGTGGTCGCCTCATTACGGCTACGTCGCTCAGATTCAAGCCTGGCAGCAGCCAAGCGCTTGCGCTGAGCTTCGGCCATACCTGCGTCCATTGGACGCCCCTCAAGGGCCCCAATATGCAAGCCCAGTCGGCGGGCAATATCGCGTGCAGCGTCAGACTGGCGGACGCCCCACAGATAAGCTGCCAGGGACACCAAGTCACCACCGCCGTCGCCGCTCGCGAAGTCATGCCAGCGACCATCGGTAAGAGATACAGAAAAGCTCCCGGCTTCGCGGTCGGCGCGGGTTGGATTGCGGGCAACCCACTCAGACCCTTTGCGGGTGCCTTCTGGCAGAAACTCGGACACCAACGCAGCAGAGTGCTGCTGTGCAATCGAGGCAACTGCCCGGATAGCGTCGACGGTCTGGCCTTTCTCCAGGCAAGCCGATCCCGTCAGCGCCTTGAGGCACTGTTGAAAGTTGGCCATGGGATTAGTCCAGGCTTACGGGTGAAAGGTGAGGGGCGGATTGACGTTGAATTGTGGCGTCATTACAGCGGGCGAACTTGGCCAGAGTGCTATGGGCATTGCAGCGCAACGCTGCCAGTTGAACCGAGAGCCCCGCAAGAGCAGCCATCAGCCAGCAAATATCGACGGCCACACCGTCATCGACTTGGCCAGCGGCTACGGCGCCTTCCATCAGTTCGCCAATGGCAGCAATACCCGTGCTCAGACGCTCACCTTGGAACTCCGCGATATTGACAAGCCGCTCCAGGCGCTCAGCTTGTCCGTTCGCACTGGCTGCATGTACGGCAGGAACCACAAGCAACTCCCCCCAGTAGTTAGGGCCGCTCATAGTTTGGAGTCCTCAGTTTCACGGCCTTGGGCGTTATCCCGCGCGGCGATCTTGGATTGCAGCCAGGTATCGACCTCGGCCACGACGTAATACGCGGCCGCCTGGCGGGAGTCGCCATCCTTGATGGGCTTGGGGAAGCTCGGGTCTTTTGCCCTGAGCTTGGCGAGGCCGGAGCGGGTTACGTCTAGCCACTGGCAGAGGGCAGGCTGACGGATCAGTCCCTTACTTGATGGTGTAGTGTTCGGGTGCATTCGCTTGCCTCCATACGGTTGAGGCTTGCCACGTTATGCACCCGGTCTAGCAGAGTCATTGCAATTGCAAAGCTATTTTCGCTTTTGGTTTTGGATATGTGCACCGGCCTCGCTAGCCCTGTGTTCCGCTATTTGATCGTTCGCCTTCATTGCCTCGGTTGCAGCCGCAAACGATTTCTTAATACTGTCTTCGCTCATCCCCATCCCCTTATAGAACGACTCGGGACATCGAGCTTGAAGCTTCTCTCGGATTTCTTTATGTGTGTACTTTCTGTCCCTAACTTTGGTGCTCAGTTCCTCTATCAGCTCAAGCATTGCTGCAATGATCATTCGCATGCATGGCTTATCCTTTTCGCCTGCCGAGTCAGAGCTTTCGCTTTTATCTCTCCGTATTCTTTTCTTTGGGTGTATCACGCTCTCTGATTCAGCAAAGGGGCTGACAAACCAGTCTTTCCAGTTTTCCGGGTCTGGTGGTTGAGAGTCCCACTGTTCAGTACAGCTATGGGCCATTGGTCGGAAGCCGCGAGAGGACACATAGTCATCTACATTTTTTGAGGCCAACGTCATCTCATCTCGGGCATATACCCTCACAAAATGTTGGTCAGAAATTGCCTCATAACAGCCATCAGATCGGGCCGCAAAGACCCTGTAAGCGAGGCCGTCTTTAGTTTTTATCACGCCGTCATCAGGGAGAGGAAAAGGCAATGTCTGCCACTGTGGGAAGCAGTCGAAAGCAGTTACGTCGCTTAGCGTTTTACCCAACATTCCACTCTCGCCCATGGCGTGGAAGGTGCTGCCTGGATGCAGGATTTTATTTTTCGGTGAAAACTTCATGTAGGCAGGAATAACGCCTAGCTCGGAATATTCCGCCATGTCTTCCAGAGAGATATTTCTACCGGTGTTTTTAGACAGAACCTTAATAGCTAGCTTCTCGCTTATGTAAGCCAATCTTTTTCTCTCCATTCCATCGGTTGTCTTTGACGCATTGCTTAATGCGCACCCATTCGCTGAGGTGCAGCGATCTCTCTCGGCCGACTAAGTCGTGGGATGTAGGTGCAATGGGATATTTTCATGCTCGCTTGAAATTCACGATGTTGCCGTTGGCGAGCGTGTCCAAGTGGTCGGCATACCACTGCATCATGGTCGTGCGCTGAGCCAGGTATTGGGCTTTGTTGTACACCCCTGCAATACCGTCTTTGACGTGTGATAGCTGAGCTTCAATGTGGTTTTCGTCGAAGCCGTGTTCGTTGAGGATCGTGCTGGCGATATGGCGGAATCCGTGGCCGGTCTGCCGACCTTCGTAGCCAAGCCGGCGCAAAGCCATCAAGAAAACGGTATTGGAGCGCGGCTTGGTTGTATCGCTACGGCCAGGGAATAGCAGTAAGTAAGTTCCGGTAAGGTTTTGCAGATCGCGCAGCAGCTCGACGGCTTGGCGCGGCAGGGGAACCACATGTTCACGACGACGTTTCATTCGTTCGGCGGGAACCGTCCACAGACTGCCATTTAGATCGAACTCAGACCATCGGGCCTCCCGCAGCTCCGAAGGTCGACAGGCGAGCATAGACAACAGGTGCAGGCCGATACGAACGTCTGCCGCACTCGGGTACGCTCTGATGGCACGCAATAGAGGCGGCAATTCTTCGATTGAAACATGGGCATAGTTTTCGGCTGGCTTGGTCAGAAGGAACTTGTGCAAGCCTTCTAGCGGATTGTGAGTGGCACGGCCAGTGACGCGGGCCAGGTCGTAAATTTCCCGACACATGCCACGTACTCGGCTTGTTTGTTCGACGATTCCGGTTTGCTCCATACCGCGCAGGAACTCCATCCACTCCATGGGCAGAACACCCTGATAGGGCCGCTTGCCGAAGACAGGGAACACATGTAGTTCCAGGGCGCCGATGGTTCGGGTTGCAGTGCCGGCACTCCAGCCTTTGCGCTTGTTGGCGTACCACTCGCGCGCCAGATGCTCGAAAGTATTGTTGGCTGCCTCGCGCTCCGCTGCCTTTTGGGCGCGCTGGGTGGCGAGCATGCTGCCATCTTTCATTGTGCCGTCGCGTAACTCTGCTGCCTTCTGGCGCGCCTGTTCGCCGGTCAACTGGTGGCTACCCTTTCCGTAGCCTCCCAAGCCTAGCCAGGACCATTTGCCATCGGCTTTTTTGTAACGTAGCTCCCAGGATTTTTGGCCGGTGGGCTTCACTCGCAGATAGAGCCCGGCGCCATCTAGCTCCCGGTAGGTGCTGGCCTCCGGCTCAAGGCTGGCTAGAGTGGTGTCTGCCATCGGACGGCGCTTAATCTCCGAACGCTTCATGCGTGTATGCCCCAGTTTCAAATTTAAGGCGAGCATACAAGCAGGCATACACGGGGCGCAATGCTGTGTGGGTTCATTTGTGGATGTCCAGACACAAGAAAGCCCGCGCGGGGCGGGCTTCTTGGGGTGTTTCCGATCATGTGGGAACATGTGGAAACTGGTATTTGGTGGAGCCGGGGGGATTTGAACCCCCGTCCGCCAGTACTCCGCTGTCGGTACTACATGCGTAGCCGTGTCTATTAAGTTAACCCTCAGCGACCCGACGGGCAGGGTGCTTTGGGCGAGTTGTGTAAGTTTTAGCCGCTTCGTCCACAACGTACTGCACGGCGATTCTGTTCTATATGACAATCACTTTGGGTTTACAGACATCCCCTGATGATTGCTGGACCCGAAGGTACCAGAAGGGAAGGGCTAAGGCTGCTTACGCAGCGAGAGCGTATTCCCCGTAGGTTTCGTCATTGGCAACTATAAGAAGTTGCAACAGTGGATTTACGAGTTCTGTTACCAACTCGGCATGCACCTAAAGTTTCGCGACCGGCGTCGAATCCTAAACGGCCCCTTGCCTGTTGCTCTGTGAATCAAAGTGAGCAGCAAGCCTGCGCAGTGTACGCCAACGTGGCTCAGAAGGCCACCCGATGCTTGGCGCGTGTGATCATGGGTTGGGATCTTTGCTCAGTTTGCCAGCGACATTCCCTGGGTGGCCTCGGTGACGCATTTTTTGTCGTCCCCGGCAGCTTTTGAAGCTTCGGCGCTGGCCAGCAGTCTTTTGATCTCCATTGTGGTGTTGTCGGCGCTCGCCGGCAGTGCATTCACTTTGGCTTTGAGCTGTTGCAGCTTGCTCGTACACAGGTCGTTGTCCGCTGCAAATACAGGAGAAGCCAACAGTGCAGCAGACATGAGCAAACCAGCGATCGCGGTACGTTTCATGGGTATTTCCTTGTACGGGTAGTCTCGGTGCTGCCATAGGGGCGGGGGCTCGGCCGAGGTCGAAAAACAAGCCACGATTGATCGGCCCTACTTAAAAGACTACGACGTTGTGCAGGAATTCGTTTTTCCCCAAGCGCTATGGAAAAAAAGGTTCATGCAGGACTAAACCCCAGAAGCAACAAAACCCGCATTTGGCGGGTTTTGGTTTGTTTCGCATTGGGTGGAGCCATCCTGAGCGCTCCCTGGCCTGTTGCTCTGTGAATCTTGATGAGCAACAAGCCTGCGAGTTGAACGCCAGGAAAGCCCACCCGAAGGTTGGCAGTGTGCCGGGTTACTTCCCGCCTTTGTTCGCGTCCTTGATTTGCTTGATCGTTTGTTCTGTCTCGGCGATGCAATCGTCAGTCCCTTCCTTGGTGCCTTTTGCCTGATCGGCTTTGGCTTGCTTGACGCTGTCCATTACCTGGTCAGCCATCTCCGGAGGCGTCTGTGCCCTGGCATTTTCGATGGTTTTAATGTTGACCGCACAGAGGTCTTCAGCGGCAAACGAGGGGGACGCCATCAGCGAGACAGTAACGAACAGACCTAACAGTACAGAACGTTTCATGAGTATCTCCTTGAACTGAGGGCTCAGGTGTTTCCGGGCCATCAGAACGGGCTGCCGAGGTTGGGTAAGGCCCGGCAATGTCCGGGCTTAACCAGTGGACTACGACGATTTGTCAGGGTTCTATTTTTCTTCAGATGCCCCTCGGCTGTGTGACCCGATCCACCAGATAGACCAGCCCGTGGTAGTCAATTCCGCCATGTTGCGTCAGACCGATCTCACAGGTGCGGCTGGTCGAAATCCCCTCGCTGCACTGTTGCACCGCGTCCTTGAGCGTACGCAGCGAATGGGCGTTCAGCTCCGGCGTGGTGAAGCCCTTGTCGCCGGCAAATCCACAGCAGTGAATACCTTCGGGGATGACCACGTTTTTGCTGCACTTGCGCGCCAGATCAATCAGCGCCTGGCTTTCTCCTAGGTGCTGAGTGCTGCACGTGACATGCACGGCGATGGGCGCTTCCTGCGGCGTGAAGTCGAGACGATCCATCAAATGCGTACGGATGAAACGCACCGGGTCGTACAGGTCCAGTCGAACATCTCCCAGGTCCTGAACCAGTCGCAAGGTGCAGGGGCTGGTGTCGCAGTAGATCGGATCGAGCCCGCCACGGCTGGCGTGCAGTAACGCGCCAATCAGTTCCTGGCGCTTGTGTTCGGCCTGTTCGGCGTAGCCCTTGGAGGCAAACGGCTGGCCGCAGCAGAGATTGTCCTGATTGTCCGGAAAGACTACCTGGTAACCGGCTTTTTCCAGCAGACCACGGGTTTTGTCGTACAGCGACATTTGCTCTTTATCACCGGCCGCAGGCCCCATGACCCGCGAGACACAAGCCGCCAGGTACACCACGCGAGGGCGCTCGTCCGACACGATCGGGCTGAAGCGAATGGCTTTTTCTGGCTGCGGCATGGCGTTGGTCCATTGTGGGACCTGGCCTTTGGACAACTTCGTCAGCGTTGCCGAAAGCTTCGCCAGACGTGGCGCCCCCAGCAGCATCCGCGCGCCATTGGCCACATGCAGGGTGAAACGGGCGCCTTGCAGCGCGGTGGCGAAATTGCCTTCCAGCCAATTGGCAGTTTTTGTATGCGTCGCCTTACGGCTGCGAAGCTTTTTCACCAGCTCGCCGGTGTTGATTCCTACAGGGCAACGCTGTGCGCACAACCCGGTGGCGGCGCAGGTGTCGATGCCCTGGTATTCGTAAGCGGCTTCGAGTTCCGTGGTGTCCACACCGGCACGTTTTTTTGCCTGAATGTCTCGCCAGATCACGATGCGCTGGCGCGGGCTCAGGGTCAGGCCTTTCGACGGGCACACCGGCTCACAAAAACCGCACTCGATGCACTTATCCACAATCTCGTCGGCGGCCGGCAACGGCTTCAGATGTTTGAGGTGAATCTGCGGATCGTCGCTGAGCACCACGTCCGGGTTGAGAATGCCGTTGGGGTCGAGCAGGCGTTTGAGCTGCCACATCAACTGGTAGGCGTCGCTGCCCCATTCCAGCTCCACGAACGGCGCCATGTTGCGACCGGTGCCGTGCTCGGCTTTCAGCGAACCGCCGAATTCCACCGCGACCAACTGCGCCACGTCGTCCATGAACGCTTGATAGCGTGCGACTTCTTCCGGATTGTTGAAGCCTTGGGTGAAGACGAAGTGCAGATTACCTTCCAACGCGTGTCCGAAAAGGATCGCTTCGTCGTAGTGATGCTTGTCGAACAATTCGATCAGACGATTCACGCCGATGGCCAGTTGTTCCACCGGGAAGGTCACGTCTTCGATGATCACCGTGGTGCCGGTTTTGCGCACCGCGCCGACGGCGGGGAAGGTGTCCTTGCGAATGGCCCAGAGGCGGGCGTTCTCGATGGGGTCTTCGGTGAAATCGACCTGTTTTTCCACTGGGAACGACGTCAGCGACGCCATGATTTGCGCCAGTTGCTCGTGCAGCAAAGTCGACGACGCGGCGCGGGATTCGATCAGCAACGCGCAGGCATTGTTCGACAGGTGCTGTACGAAATCCGGCATGCCGGGTTTGTTCTGCACTGAACGCAGACTGCGACGGTCGAGCAGTTCCACGGCCGACACCGGTTGGCTTTTCAGCACGGTGACGGCGTTGCAGCAGGTCTCCACATCCGGGAACACGATCAGTGCCGAGGCTTTGTTCGGGTGGTCGATCACCGTGTCGTAGGTCACGGCACTGATGAACCCCAGCGTGCCTTCGGAACCCACCAGCAAGTGGCTCAAGATATCCACAGGCTCGTCGTAATCCACCAGGGCGTTGAGTGACAGGCCGGTGGTATTTTTCAGACGGTATTTGTGGCGGATTTTTGCAGCCAGTTCGGAATTGGCGCGGGTCTCGCGGCCCAGTGTCGCTAAACGTTCAAGCAACGCTGCGTGGCTCTCACGAAACGCCGCGACACTCGCCGCATCTTCAGTGTCGAGACGGCTGCCGTCGGCGAGCACCAGGCGAATACCGGCCAGCGTGTGATAGGTATTTTGCGCCGTGCCGCAGCACATACCGCTGGCGTTATTGGCGACGATACCGCCGATTTTGCAGGCGTTGATCGAGGCCGGGTCGGGACCGATCTTGCGTCCGAACGGCGCCAGCCACGCGTTGGCCTGCGCGCCGATGACGCCCGGCTGCAGACGGATTTGCGTGCCGTGGCCGCGGATCTCGCGTCCGTTCCAGTTATCCCCAAGCACTATCAGCACCGAATCGCTGATGGCCTGGCCGGACAGGCTGGTGCCGGCGGCGCGGAAGGTCACCGGAACCTGATCCCGTTGTGCCAGTTTCAGCAGCGCCACCACTTCATCTTCAGACTCGACGCGGATCACCAGTTGCGGAATCAACCGGTAGAAACTGGCATCGGTGCCGAACGCCAATGTCGACAGCGGGTCGTCGAACCGTCGTTCTTGAGGTATCAGTTGCTGCGCATCTCGCAGGAAAGTCGCCGGTAGAGTCATTGGTCCTCCAGGATCAAAACCACCAGGTCTTTCGGGCCGTGGGCACCGTAAGCCAGGACTTGTTCGATGTCGGCCGTTTTCGACGGGCCGGACACTAACAGCGCGTTGGTCGGCATGCCGTGAGCCCAGTTGAACTCCTGCTGCACCTGATAGAAGTTGTCACGGATTTCACTGGCCTTGAGCAGGGCGAAATGTACGGGTGGCACCAGGCTCATCAAGCGTGGTTCTTCCCGCGTCGGCCAGAGAATCAGACTACCTGTCGCGGCGATTGCGCCGAGGGTGGTGGTGAGGCTGGCCGGTGTGTCGTTAAACAGTTCGGCTTTCCATTCTTCCACCGGACGCTCGTAGGCCTTGAGCGTCGGCAAGCCGGGATTTTTCGCCCAGTGCTGAGTGACACGTTGACCGTGCGGCGTCGTCGGCGCGATCAACAGGCTTGGCAGCTGACGATCCTGCAGCAACTGAGCAAGCAACGAAGGCCAGGCTTCGCCGGACGTCAGGTGGATTTCCGTGTGCACCGCTTCCATCAGTTTGCGCAGCTGCGGAATGCGTTGTTCGGGTGCGTAGGTGTACGGCGCTGTCACCAGTTCGACGTCGAACTCGTCAGGCACGGGCGTCGTGCCGGTCAGACTTTTCCGTAACTTGGCGAGGATGTTTTGCTTGGCGCTCATCAGCGATCTCCCTGTTTGGCCAGATGCTCGCGGGCCATGTCGTGCAGTGAGCGGGCAGCCGGTTTCGGGGCGCTGTGGTTTTGCGTCCAAGGGCCGACGTTGCTCGGTGCGAGGGCACGCAGACGCGTGGCGACAAAGCCGAACAGTCGATACAGCGTCGGCGAGCTGTTGAGTTTCGCCCAGGCATTCCAGATAAAACGCTCCTTGCGCGAATACTTGCTGCCCTGGCCGCGCATCACTTGATGCGGGCTGTCCGGGGCTTTGACGTTCTCTTCCCGCAGGCGACGCAGTAGGGAAGGGATAGGGATTTTTACCGGACAGACTTCGCCGCAAGCACCACACAGCGACGACGCACTCGGATGATCCGGGACATTCGCCAGGCCGACCATGTGCGGCGTGATGATTTTTCCGATAGGCCCAGGGTAAACCTCCCCATAGGCGTGGCCGCCGATTCGAGTGTAGACCGGGCAATGATTCATACAGGCGCCGCAGCGAATGCAGTTCAGGGTCTGGCGCAATTCACTGTCGGCAAAGGCTTGGCTGCGACCGTTGTCCAGCAGCACAAGGTGCACTTCCTGTGGGCCATCGAGTTCATCGGCCTTGCGTGGGCCGGAGATCATGTTGACGTAGGTGGTGATCGGCTGGCCGAGGGCCGAGCGGGTCAACAGTGACACCAGCGGCACCACGTCACGCAGGTTTTCCACGACTTTTTCGATGCCGGTAACGGCGATGTGTACCGGTGGCACCGTGGTGGTCATGCGCCCGTTGCCTTCGTTTTCCACCAGCAGCAAGGTGCCGGTTTCGGCCACGGCGAAGTTGACGCCGGAGACGCCGATGTCCGCTTCGAAGAATTTCTGCCGCAAGACTTTGCGACCGATCTGAATGAGTTGGTCAACGTCCTTGGTGTATTCCACGCCAAGTTTGTCATGGAACAAGGACGCGACCTGACCGGCATTCTTGTGGATCGCCGGCATAATAATGTGTGAAGGCTTCTCGTGGTCGAGCTGGACGATGTACTCGCCCATGTCCGATTCCAGGCATTCAATGCCCCGTTCAGCGAGGAAATGGTTCATCTCCATTTCTTCGCTGACCATCGATTTGCCCTTGATCACTTGCCGCCCCTCGTGAGCGCGGATGATCGAGAGGACGATGCCATTAGCTTCGTCCACCGTTTCCGCCCAGTGCACTGTCACACCGTTGCGGGTCAGGTTCTGTTCAAGTTGCTCGAGCAGGTCGGGCAACTTCGATAACGCACGGGCGCGGACAGCATTGCCCAGCGCTCGCAAATGTTCTCTTTCATGGGCATCGCTGAAGGACGCTGCCCGTTTTGTCATCAGAGAATCCATCGCAGTGCGAAAGTTGTTTCGCAGTTGCTTGTCACCCAACGCCTTGTGCGCACGGGTGCGGAAATCTTCTTCTACGGCAACCGTAGGAATAATCGCGGAAGCGTTCATTGAACACCTCCGGTGCGCTGCCAAAGGAAACTGGCCAGGTGTTGGCCGCGCAACGCTTCCTTCTGTTTCTCCAGCGAGCCGTTGATGTTCATCAGGCAGCCGCAATCGGCACTGAGTACCTTGTGCGCACCGGATTCCTTCAACGCCCGGGTCTTGTCAGCCACCATCGCGCCGGAAATGTCTGGCATACGGACGCTGAAAGTCCCACCGAAGCCACAGCATTCACTTTCATGGCTATGGTCGACTCGCTCCACATTCCCCAACTGCGCCAACAACTCGCGGCCGTGCAAGTGGGTGTTCATCTCACGACGTGCCGAACACGATGTGTGCAATGCCACTTTGACCGGTTCGCCGCTGTCCTTGAGCTGCACCTTGCAGACAAACAACAGAAACTCGGCCAACTCATACGTCCGGGCCGCCAGGGCCTGAACCTGTTTCAACGTTTGCGGCTCGTCCTTGAACAAGTCGGCATAGTGCTCGCGCAACATGCCGGCGCACGATCCCGACGGCACCACCACCGGATAATCTCCGGCGAACAGCGCCAGTTGCGCGCGCGCCACGGTCCGGGCCTGGTCGGTGTAACCGGAGGTGTAGGCCGGTTGTCCGCAGCAGCTTTGCCCTTGCGGGTACTCGACACGAATGCCTTCGCGTTCCAGCAGGTGAATCGCATCCATCCCGGCTTCCGGGTAGAACAGATCAACCACGCAGGTCCCGAACAGGTAGACCCGTGCCGGTTTTTCGCTGGGATATTGCCGAGGCTCGGGCAGTGGCGGGGCGACGCGGGTCGCGTTCGGCACGGCGTTGTAAAAAAGCTCGCTCATCAGGCGTGTCTCCGGGTGGTCCCGGTTATCCGTCCGCTGAGGCTGCTGAATATAGAGAGAGATTCTTTCAGCAGCCTTACAGACCGGGTTGTGAATAGCTGACGCCGGAATCGTGGTCCGGCGTCGGTTTTTGCGTTTTTTCTTGTAGTACTTAGTGCACCAGCATGCCGGTGAACCAGTAGGCCTGAGCCAAGGTGATCAGGCCGACGATGGTTGCGAAGAACAGGCTGTGCTTGAGGGTGAAACGGAACAGGTCCGATTCCTTGCCGACCAGACCGGTCGCGGCGCAGGCCACGGCGATCGATTGTGGCGAGATCATCTTGCCGGTCACGCCGCCGCTGGTGTTTGCCGCCACCAACAAGGTGTCGTTGACGCCGATCTGGTGCGCGGTGGTCGCTTGCAACGAGCTGAACAGCGCGTTGGACGAGGTGTCTGAACCGGTCAGGAACACGCCCAGCCAGCCGAGGAACGGCGAGAAGAACGGGAACGCCGCGCCGGTGCCTGCCAATACCAGCGCCATGGTCGACGACATGCCCGAGTAGTTGGTGACGAAGGCAAACGCCAGCACCATGCCGATGGACAGGATCGGCCAGCGCAGCTCGTAGAATGTCTCTCTAAAAGTGGTCAGACCAGTTTTAATGTTGGTCTTCAATACCAGCATCGAGATCAGCGCGGAGAAGAAGATCGCCGTGCCGGTCGCGGAAATCGGATCGAGTTTGAACACGGCCGGGATGGCGGTCGGAGCGGTCACGATTGGTGCGACCTTGATCACCATTTGGTCTAGGTGCGGAATGGCGAAGTTGAACACCCAGCTGTACATCGAGCCGCCAGCGGCGAACATCGCCTTGAACGGTTTCAGGGTCCAGATGGTGACCAGCACGGTGAGGATCAGGAACGGCGACCAGGCTTTGAAAATTTCACCGAGGCTGTAAGGCGAGGCCACGGTTGTGCGCGGCTGGCCGAAACCGCCGGCGCTGGCAGTCACAACGGAGGCCGAAACGGCACCGACGATGTGTTGGCCTGCGGCGCGTTTCGGCTGCCAGACTTTCAGGAACAGCGTCAGGGAAATCAGGCTGGCCAGGGCCGAGGTGATGTCCGGCAGTTCCGGGCCGATGAAGTTCGACGTGAAGTATTGGGTGATGGCGAAGCTCAAACCGGCCACCAGTGCTGCTGGCCAGGTTTCCCGCACGCCGCGCAGGCCGTCCATCATGAACACCAGCCAGAACGGCACGAACAGCGACAGCAGCGGCAGTTGGCGACCGGTCATGGCGCCGATCTTGAACGCGTCGATACCGGTCACTTGCCCGGCCACGATGATCGGGATCCCCAAGGCGCCGAAGGCCACTGGCGCGGTGTTGGCGATCAGGCACAAGCCTGCGGCGTACAGCGGGTTGAAGCCGAGTCCTACAAGGAGGGCGGCGGTAATCGCTACCGGTGCGCCGAAACCGGCTGCACCTTCAAGGAATGCACCGAAGCAGAAGCCGATCAGCAGCACCTGCAAACGCTGGTCGTCGGTGATCGACAGGACGGAGCTGCGAATCACCTCGAACTGACCACTCTTGACCGTCAGTTTGTAGAGGAACACGGCGGCGACGATGATCCACGCAATCGGCCACAGGCCGTAGGCGAAGCCATACCCGGCGGCGGCGAATGCCATATTGACCGGCATCTGGAACGCGAAGATGGCCACCGCAATGGACAAGGCCAGCGTGATGCTGCCGGCCACGTGCCCTTTGAGTCGGAACACGGCCAACGCCAGGAAGAAAAACACGATGGGGATAACGGCTGCGAGCGCGGAAAAGCCGAGGCTGCCGAGCGGGGTATAGAGCTGTTGCCAGGTTTGCATATGGGGTGGCCCCTAATTGTTGTTGGTCAGGCACTGATCAGCGTTCTTGGATAATTGGTAATACCAATTTACAATCGCTGTTCGCTAGGGTAAAAGCCTTGTAGGCGGCGTGTCAATTTGCCGCCCTAAAACTTTTGTCGAACAAGCGCTGTGGCGCCTGTTTGAGCCGGTCGTACAAATGCCGTCTGGCAGGTGCTGGCAAAGCGCCGATAGGCCAGAATAGAGAGCCCGGCGAGCCGTCGGGATCGTGGAGAATTGAGTTATGGGGTTTGATCAAATTCGTCAGCGCCGTTTGTCTGACGATATTGTCGAGCAGCTCGAGGGGATGATCCTCGAGGGCACGCTGAAGGCAGGTGAGCGCTTGCCGGCCGAGCGCGCATTGGCCGAGCAGTTCGGCGTGTCACGCCCTTCGTTGCGCGAAGCGATTCAGAAGCTGGCGGCCAAGGGCTTGCTGGTCAGCCGCCAGGGTGGCGGCAACTATGTGGTGGAATCACTGGGCACGACCTTTAGTGATCCGCTGCTTCATCTGCTTGAAAGCAACCCCGAGGCCCAGCGCGATCTGCTGGAATTTCGCCATACCCTGGAAGCATCCTGCGCCTATTACGCAGCAATGCGGGCGACAGATGTCGATCGCGAGCGGTTGACCGCTGCCTTCAATGAATTGCAGGACTGCTACACCCGTCACGATGAAGTGAGTCGGGCGGAAGAGGGGGCGGCGGACGCGAAATTTCACCTGGCAATCGCCGAAGCCAGTCACAACGCGGTGTTGCTGCACACCATTCGCGGGCTGTTCGATCTGCTCAAGCGCAACGTGGTGACCAACATTGGCGGCATGTACAAACAGCGCACGGAAACCCGCGACATGCTGATCACGCAGCATCGGGAGTTGTACATGGCGATTATTGAGGGGCGGGCGGAGCAGGCGCGGGAAGTTTCCAGTCGACACATTCTGTATGTACAGGAAGTGCTGGAAGAGGTGCGTCAGGAAGTGCAGCGCATGGCCCGGGCGGAGCGGCGCAAGGGGATGTAGTCAGTTAGTTTTGATCGTTCGTGCGATTGCATTCGCGGGCAAGCCTCGCTCCTACAGGGAAACGTGTAGGAGCGAGGCTTGCCCGCGAAGAGGGCCTCAAGGCGAAAAATTACTCTTCCTTGCCCTTGTTGCGCACCGCTCGCTGCAACTCGCGACCGGCGTCGCGTTCGCGTTCGGTATCACGCTTGTCGTATTCCTTCTTGCCCTTGCCCAGAGCGATCTCGCACTTGACCATGTGCTTGCTCCAGTACCAGGACAGGCATACGCAGGCGTAACCCTTTTGCTGCACGGCGGCGGCCAGCTTTTCCAGCTCGCGGCGGTTGAGCAGCAATTTGCGGGTGCGCGTCGGATCGGCGATGACGTGCGTGCTGGCGGTCGTCAGGGGCGTAATGTGGCTGCCGAGCAGCCAGGCTTCGCCATCCTTGAGCAGCACGTAACTGTCGACCAGTTGCAGCTTGCTTGCCCGCAGACTTTTTACTTCCCAGCCGGCCAGGACCAGACCAGCCTCGAACCGATGTTCGATGAAGTAATCGTGTCGCGCCTTTTTATTCTGCGCGATGGTCCCTGTTGGGTGTTTCTTCTGTTTAGCCATAGGGGCGGCATTATAGGGAGTTGCACGCGAGTCGGCTACGGTGATGCTGCGTGCTTGAGCAGGTTGATTGAATCCCGGACAATGCGCCCTCTTTTTTCAATGCTTGGACGTGGTAACGATGTCGACAGACAAGGTTTCTGTCCACGGCAGTTGGGCTAGCCGCTGGGTCTTCATACTCGCCGCGACCGGTTCGGCCGTGGGCCTGGGTAGCATCTGGAAGTTCCCGTACATGGTCGGGGTCTACGGCGGCGGTGCCTTTGTATTGATGTTCCTGGCCTGTATCGCACTGATCGGCGTACCGGTCATGCTGGCTGAAACCCTGATCGGTCGTCGTGCCCGGCAAAGTCCGGCCAATGCCTTGAAGGTGTTGGCGCTGGAGGCGGGGCATTCGGGCAAGTGGTCCTGGGGCGCATTCGCCGGGATGATCACGGCGTTGCTGATCCTGTCTTTCTATAGCGTCGTCGGTGGTTGGTCGCTGGATTACATCATCGACATGGGGCGCGGCGACTTTCAGGGGGTAACGCCGGATCAGGTCGGTGCGTACTTTGGCAAGGTGATCGCCGATCCATGGCGTCTGACACTTTGGCATACGATTTTTATGCTGTTGTCCGCCGTCGTCATCGCCAGGGGCGTAGTCGCCGGCCTTGAGCGCAGCCTGCGCATCATGATGCCGTTGCTCTTCGTGATGGTTCTGGTGCTGCTGGGTTACAGCATGACCACCGGCCATTTCATGGAGGGCGTGCATTTCATGTTCGACTTCCACCCGGAAAAAGTCCTCGACGGCTTGTTGCCGGCCATGGGGCACGCGTTCTTTTCCCTGAGCGTGGGCGTTGGTTCGATCATGATCTATGGCGCCTACATGCCGAAACACTCGTCGATCTCCGGCACAGTGGTCGGTGTCGCACTGCTCGATACCTTTGTTTCGCTGGTCGCGGGTCTGGCATTGTTTCCGATTGTGTTCGCCGCCGGCCTGAATCCGAGCGAAGGACCTGGCCTGATGTTCGTCAGCCTGCCATTTGCCTTTGGCAACGTAGCGTTTGGCCAGTTGATGGGGGTAGTGTTCTTCGTCCTGGTCGCGATTGCAGCCTGGAGTTCAGCGATTTCATTGCTCGAACCGATGGTGGCTTACCTGGTTGAACGCACTAAAGTCAGCCGCGCGTGGGTGACTTTCTGGCTGGCGTTCACCTGCTGGTTCGTCGGTCTGGGCACGGTGTTTTCCTTCAATATCTGGAAGGAAGCCAAGTTTTTCGTGAACGAAGGCGGGATGTTCCATCTCTATCAATGGGGTGCGGCCGGCGGTCTGGATTTCTTTGGCGTGATCGATTTCTTTACCTCGCGGATCATGTTGCCTCTCGGTGGTTTGTGTTTCGTGGTGTTTGCAGGATGGGTGATGGGGCGTGAAGCGGTGCGCGACGAGTTGTCGATCCGCAACCCCATGCTGTTCAATCTGTCCCTGTTTTTGATGCGCTATGTGGCGCCCATCGGCATTCTTGTAGTGTTTGCCGCCCAGCTGTGGAAGTGACGCTGACATGACGACACACATTCAACGTTCGGCTCTGCTGCCGTACCCGGCACAAGCGCTGTATGACCTGGTCAATGACGTGGCACGTTACCCGGAGTTTTTGCCGTGGTGCTCGTCGGCCGAAGTCCTGGAAAACTCTCCCGAGTACATGCGCGCGAGCGTTGGCGTGGCCAAGGGTGGCCTCAGTCAGCATTTCGTGACGCGTAACACTCTGGTCCCCGGGCAATCGATCGAGATGAACCTCGAGGAAGGCCCATTCACGCAGTTGCATGGCATTTGGGTGTTCAAGGCGTTGACCGACAAGGCCTGCAAGATCAGCCTGGACCTGTCGTTCGATTACGCCGGGCCGATTGTTCGCGCGACCCTGGGGCCATTGTTCAATCAGGCGGCCAATACGCTGGTCGATGCGTTCTGCCAGCGCGCCAAACAGATACATGGTTAAGCCCGTGATCGAAATCGAGGTGGTGTATGCCGCTGTTGATCGTCAGGTGCTTCGCTGTGTGACGGTGCCCGCAGGCACAACCGTGCGCGCAGCGCTGCTTGATTCGGGAATAGGCGAAGCGTTTCCAGAGCTGGATCTGGGCGAATGCCCTGTCGGGATATTCGGCAAGGTGATCGCCGATCCGGACACACACCAGGTTCGGGCAGGGGATCGTATCGAGATCTATCGGCCTTTGCTGGCCGATCCGAAAGAGGTTCGTCGGTTGCGCGCGGCCAAGGCTGCCGAGGCAAAAGCCCGAAATCAGTGACCTGATTAAATGCCAGACAATAAAAAACCCGGACATTCCGGGTTTTTTATTGCGTCGCAAATTATTGCGGCGAGGTTTCCAGCGGTTCTGGCGTCGGGACTGGAACGGTTTCTACGCCGTCCACGTCCTTCTGGATCTGATCCAGCAACGAACCTGGCTTGACCGGTTTTTCCGGTTTCGGCTTCTCGGCGTTTTCAACAGGCGCGGTCACGTTAGTGCCACTGTCCTTGCCGAGAATGGCTTCGTCCCGGCTCACGCCTGGCATGAAATCACCAGAGAGGCTGACAAGTTGGTCATTTGGGTTGAAGATAACGCTAATGCGTTCCTGTTGGCGTTCACCGCCACCGGGTTGCAGGCTGTACAGATAATCCCAGCGATCGGCATGGAACGTGTCGGTCAACAGAGGGTTGCCCATGATAAACCGTACTTGCTTGCGGGTCATTCCCGGGCGTAACTGGTTTATCATGTCCTGCGTGACGACATTGCCCTGCTGGATGTCGATTTTGTAAACCCCGGGGAATGAACAACCGGCGAGTGCGAGCAGTCCCACAAAGGTGAAACTGGTTAGCAAGAGCTTGGTGTTTTGCATCGGTGGGCGACTTCCACTATCTTGGCTGGGACAACGTAAACGCCGATCATACCCGCATTAAGAGAAGCTGCGAAGCAGCATCGCGAGAAAGCTGACCATGGTTGAAAATAGCGAACTACGCAAAGCCGGTCTCAAAGTGACCCTTCCACGGGTCAAAATTCTGCAAATGCTCGATTCCGCCGAGCAACGCCACATGAGTGCCGAGGATGTTTACAAGGCGCTGATGGAGGCTGGTGAGGACGTCGGTCTGGCCACGGTTTACCGTGTACTGACTCAGTTCGAGGCAGCTGGCCTTGTGGTGCGGCACAACTTCGACGGAGGCCATGCGGTCTTCGAGCTGGATGACGGCAAGCATCACGACCATATGGTCAACGTCGAAACCAGCGAAGTGATCGAATTCTTCGACGAAGAAATCGAGCGCCTGCAGAAAGCCATCGTCGACAAGTACGGTTTCGAGATGGTCGATCACAATCTGGTGCTGTACGTGCGCAAGAAAAAGTAAGCATGTCGCGCGAATTTCACATTCGCGAAACGAACGAAGGCGACCCCAGGGTCGCCTTCGTGCTGTCTGCCGTTCTTAAATCTTTGCGGTAACGACCATTTTTTTCGCGTGCGCCAGGGATTCCTTGGTGAGGTCGATGCCGCCGAGCATCCGCGCGACTTCTTCAACGCGATCATTCTTGCTCAGTTTGGAAACGGCCGTGTGGGTCGCCTCTTCGCCACGCACCTTGTGCACAAATAGATGCTGATGCCCTTGCGCCGCCACTTGCGGCAAGTGAGTCACTGTCAGCACCTGTCCGCGCTCACCGAGGCGACGCAGTAGCTGGCCGACAATCTCGGCCGTCGGGCCGCCGATGCCTACGTCTACTTCGTCGAATACCAGGGTGGGTACCCGTGAGGTCTGTGCGGTGATCACCTGAATCGCCAGGCTGATCCGCGACAGCTCACCACCCGAGGCTACTTTGGCCAAAGCTTTCAAGGGCTGGCCGGGGTTGGCGCTGACCAGCAGTTCTACCTGTTCGAGCCCGTTAGGCAACAATTCATCGCTGCTGTTGGGGCGCAACTCGATGGTGAAGCGGCCGCCGGGCATGCCCAGTCGCTGGATTTCCTGCTCTACGGCGCTGGCCAGGCTGCTGGAGGCCTGGTGGCGCAAATCGCTCAGTTCGCGAGCCTTCTCCTGATAGTGGCGGGCATAAGAAGCCAGTTCATCGCTCAGGCGCTCGATGGATTCATCATTGGCGTTCAGGGTTTCAATTTCATCCAGCAAGCGCTGTTGCATCTCGGCGACCTCGGTCGGCTGGATGCGGTGCTTGCGCGCCATGGTGTAGATCGCATCGAGGCGTTCTTCCAGGTACTGCAGGCGCGCCGGATCGGCATCGAAGTTATCGAGGAAGCGATTCAGTTCGCCCACGGCCTCTTCAACCTGGATCTGTGCACTGGTCAGCAAACTGCTGGCTTCACCCAGTGCGCCGATCGAGTTGTTCACGCTCGACAGGCGGTTGAGGCTGGCGGTCAGGGCGTTCAGGACATTGCCGGAATCACTTTCGCTGCATTGTTCGACCACTTGCCGGCAGATGCCCAGCAGGGTTTCGGCGTTGGTCAGGTTCTTGTGTTCCTGCTCCAACTGCTCCAGTTCGTTGTCACCGAGGCCGAGGTTTTCCAGTTCTTCGAGTTGATAGCTGAGCAGTTGATGGCGGGCGCGTTGTTCATCGCCGGAGTTGGAGAGGCGCTCCAGTTCCTGGCGAGTCTGGCGCCAGCGTTGGGCGGCCAATTGCACCTGGCGGGCAAGGTCGGTGGCGCCGGCGTATTCGTCGAGCAGGCGGCGGTGAGTATCTGTCTTGAGCAGGGATTGGTGCTCGTGCTGGCTGTGGATATCGATCAGCAACTCGCCCAGGGCCTTGAGATCACCAAGCGGGCAGGGCGTGCCATTGATATAGCCGCGGGAGCGCCCTTCAGCGGTGATCACCCGGCGCAGGATGCACGGGCCATCGCTTTCAAGGTCGCGCTCGGCCAGCCAGGCACTGGCTTCGGGAATATCGACCAGGTCGAAGGTGGCCAGGATGTCGGCCTTGTCGGCACCCGGGCGGACCACGCCACTGTCGGCGCGATCGCCCAGGGTCAGGCCGAGGGCGTCGAGCATGATCGACTTGCCGGCGCCGGTTTCCCCTGTGATCACACTCATCCCGCGATCGAGTTCGAGATCGAGATGTTCAACGATGGCGTAATTGTGTACGGACAGGTGCACCAGCATTAAGGCCGCTCCCAGGCTTTAGGTCTGGTTATTTATACAGTGTTTTATTTGCGGCTGACAATGCCCTCGCTTAGCTCGATTTGATTGATCCGACGAAATCGTTAGCGCATCGGGAAATGACAATGCAGCTGTTTTTTGTAGGGTTAATCACAACAAACCCCTTGAAGCTGATTTTTGCGGCCCCATATAGCTGGGCAGAAGCGCGAGTTGAGCTCGCGGACGATATTGAAAGGAGAAATCTATGGCTGACGAACAGACAGTGGATACGCAAAATCAAGAAGCCAACCAGGGCTCCGCGGCTTCGGGTGAAGACCTCGCGGCTCGTGTACAAGTGCTCGAAGAGCAACTGGCAGGCGCGCAGGATCAGGCTTTGCGTGTTGCCGCCGATCTGCAGAACGTCCGCCGTCGCGCCGAGCAGGATGTCGAAAAGGCTCACAAATTCGCTCTGGAAAAATTTGCCGGTGATCTGCTGCCGATCATCGACAGTCTTGAGCGTGGTCTGGAGTTGTCCAACCCGGACGATGAAAGCATCCGCCCAATGCGCGAAGGCATCGAGCTGACCCTGAAAATGTTCCAGGACACCCTGAAGCGTTATCAGCTGGAAGCGATCGATCCGCATGGCGAACCGTTCAACGCCGTTCTTCATCAGGCAATGGCCATGCAGGAAAGCGCTGACGTCGAGCCGAACAGCGTGCTCAAGGTGTTCCAGAAGGGCTATCAGCTCAATGGTCGTCTGCTGCGCCCGGCCATGGTCGTGGTCAGCAAGGCACCGGCACCGGTTTCGCCTTCGATTGACGAGCAGGCTTGAAATTAGCCGCAAGGCCCCCATTTAGAAGTCAAGCGTTTAAGTGCTACCGCAGTTAGCCACCACTGCTGCGGCAACCAAATCCAAAGTTTCGGGAGAGTGAACATGGGCAAAATTATCGGTATCGACCTGGGGACTACCAACTCCTGCGTCTCCGTGCTTGAAAACGGCGTAGCCAAAGTTATTGAAAACGCTGAAGGCGCGCGTACCACGCCGTCGATCATCGCTTACGCCAACGACGGCGAAATCCTCGTTGGTCAGTCGGCCAAGCGTCAGGCTGTGACCAATCCGCACAACACCCTGTATGCGGTGAAGCGTCTGATCGGTCGTAAGTTCGACGAAGAAGTCGTGCAGAAAGACATCAAGATGGTCCCTTACAAAATCGCCAAGGCTGACAACGGCGACGCTTGGGTTGAAGTGAACGGCCAGAAAATGTCGCCGCCACAGATCTCGGCTGAAATTCTGAAGAAAATGAAGAAGACCGCCGAAGATTACCTCGGCGAGCCAGTGACCGAAGCGGTGATCACCGTTCCGGCCTACTTCAACGACAGCCAGCGCCAGGCGACCAAAGACGCCGGCCGCATCGCGGGCCTGGACGTTAAACGTATCATCAACGAACCAACCGCAGCCGCTCTGGCTTACGGTATGGACAAGGCGAAAGGCGATCACACCGTGATCGTTTACGACTTGGGCGGCGGTACCTTCGACGTTTCCGTGATCGAAATCGCTGAAGTCGATGGCGAGCACCAGTTCGAAGTATTGGCCACCAACGGTGACACGTTCCTGGGCGGTGAAGACTTTGACATTCGTCTGATCGACTACCTCGTCGACGAATTCAAGAAAGAAAGCGGCATGAACCTCAAAGGTGACCCGCTGGCCATGCAGCGCCTGAAAGAAGCCGCTGAAAAAGCCAAGATCGAACTGTCTTCGAGCATGTCGACCGACGTGAACCTGCCGTACATCACTGCAGACGCCACCGGTCCTAAGCACTTGAACGTGAAAATTTCCCGCGCCAAGCTGGAAGCGCTGGTTGAAGACCTGGTTCAACGCACCATCGAACCTTGCCGCATCGCTCTGAAAGACTCCGGCATCGAAGTTGGCTCGATCAACGACGTGATCCTGGTAGGCGGTCAGACCCGTATGCCACTGGTTCAGAAGCTGGTGACCGAGTTCTTCGGTAAAGAAGCACGTAAAGACGTGAACCCGGACGAAGCTGTTGCCATGGGTGCTGCTATCCAGGGCGCTGTATTGGCCGGTGACGTGAAAGACGTTCTGCTGCTGGACGTCAGCCCGCTGACCCTGGGTATCGAAACCATGGGTGGCGTGATGACCGCGCTGATCGAGAAAAACACCACGATTCCTACCAAGAAATCGCAAGTGTTCTCGACTGCCGACGACAACCAGGGCGCCGTGACCATCCACGTGCTGCAAGGCGAGCGTAAGCAAGCCGCCCAGAACAAGTCCCTGGGCAAGTTCGACCTGGCCGAGATTCCACCAGCACCACGTGGCGTGCCACAAATCGAAGTGACCTTCGACATCGACGCCAACGGCATCCTGCACGTAGGCGCCAAAGACAAGGCCACCGGCAAGGCTCAATCGATCGTGATCAAGGCAAACTCCGGTTTGTCCGATGAAGAGATCGAGAAAATGATTCGCGATGCTGAAGCGAACTCCGAGGAAGACCGCAAGTTCGAAGAGCTGGCCACTGCCCGCAACCAGGGCGATGCACTGGTTCACTCGACTCGCAAAATGGTCACTGAAGCAGGCGACAAAGTGACTGCTGAAGAGAAGACTGCAATCGAAGCTGCTGTTGTTGCTCTGGAAGCCGCTGTTAAAGGCGACGACAAAGCTGCAATCGAAGCCAAGGTTGAAGAGCTGTCGAAAGTCTCCGCTCCAGTGGCGCAGAAGATGTATGCCGAACAGGCTCAGCCTGCTGAAGGCGCAGCACCGCACGACGAAAAAGCTGAAAAAGCCGACGACGTTGTCGATGCCGAGTTCGAAGAAGTCAAAGACCACAAGTAAGTTGTTGGTCGCCCGGTTGACTGCCTTTAGGCGGTGACTGGTAGGATGTCGCCGCGCGGGAGCCTGCTCCCGCGTTGGCGTGTCTGGAGTACACGAATTTTTACAGCATGCGACAAGTTCGTGTGCTGGCGGTATGGCCGGGAATGCTCCTGCTTTTCGAGCCGAAAGTACCGCAGTGAATCAAAGACCAGGATCGTTGAATTGACGTGAGTTGGGTCCGGGCCTGTATTGGGGCTCAACGAGTTCGGCAGGGCTCAGGAGAGGTTTGCCGAACGTCCTTAAGAGTGCAAAGACTTATGGCAAAGCGTGACTATTACGAAGTATTGGGTGTTGAGCGTGGCACAAGCGAAGCGGACCTGAAAAAGGCCTACCGTCGCTTGGCGATGAAGCACCACCCGGACCGTAATCCCGATGACAAAGCGTCGGAAGAGATGTTCAAGGAGGCCAACGAGGCCTACGAAGTGCTGTCCGATTCCAGCAAGCGCGCGGCGTACGACCAATACGGTCATGCCGGTGTCGACCCAAGCATGGGCGGCGGCGGTGCCGGGTTTGGCGGTCAGAACTTCTCCGACATCTTTGGCGATGTCTTCAGTGACTTCTTCGGTGGCGGTCGCGGCGGTGCTCGTGGCGGCGCTCAGCGCGGCAGCGACCTGCGTTACACCCTGGAACTGAATCTGGAAGAAGCGGTACGCGGTACCACCGTGAATATCCGCGTTCCGACACTGGTCAACTGCAAGCCGTGCGATGGCTCGGGTGCCAAGAAAGGCTCTTCGCCAGTCACTTGCCCGACGTGCGGCGGTATCGGTCAGGTCCGCATGCAGCAAGGTTTCTTCTCGGTGCAGCAGACCTGCCCGCGCTGCCATGGCCAGGGCAAGATCATTTCCGACCCGTGCAACTCCTGCAACGGTGACGGTCGCGTTGAAGAATACAAAACCCTTTCCGTGAAAGTGCCGGCCGGTGTCGACACCGGTGACCGCATTCGTCTGTCCGGCGAAGGCGAGGCGGGTGCTCAGGGTGGTCCGACGGGCGATCTGTACGTGGTGATCAACGTGCGCGAGCACGCGATCTTCCAGCGTGACGGCAAGCACTTGTTCTGCGAAGTGCCGATCAGTTTCGTCGATGCGGCGCTAGGTGGCGAGCTGGAGATTCCGACCCTTGATGGTCGGGTCAAGCTGAAGATCCCTGAGGGGACTCAGACCGGCAAGCAGTTCCGTGTTCGCGGCAAAGGCGTTGCGCCTGTGCGTGGCGGCGGTGCCGGTGACTTGATGTGCCGTGTTGCCGTGGAAACCCCGGTAAATCTGGGCCGTCGTCAGCGCGAATTGCTGGAAGAGTTCCGTAGCTCCCTGGCAGACGACAATAGTCATTCGCCGAAAACCACCGGTTGGTTCGAAGGCGTGAAGCGCTTCTTCGGCGATCTGTAAGGAGTGAGCATGCGACGTATAGCTGTGATGGGCGCCGCTGGCCGCATGGGCAAGATCCTGGTTGAAGCGGTGCAGCAACGTGCACCGCTGACCGGTCTGACAGCCGCCATCGTGCGTCCCGGCAGCACGCTGATTGGCGTGGATGCTGGCGAGCTGGCTTCGCTGGGGCGTATCGGTGTGCCGTTGTCCGGTAATCTGGATGCGGTCGCGGATGAATTCGATGTGTTGATCGATTTCACGCTGCCCGAAGTCATGCTGAAAAACCTGGCGTTCTGCCGCAAGGCGGGCAAAGCCATGGTCATCGGTACGACGGGGCTCGACGCTGCGCAGAAGCAGTTGCTGGCCGAGGCGGGCAAGGACATTCCTATCGTGTTCGCGGCCAACTTCAGTGTTGGCGTGAACCTGTCGCTGAAGCTGCTCGACATGGCTGCGCGCGTGCTGGGTGATGATGCTGACATTGAAATCATCGAAGCTCATCATCGGCACAAGATCGATGCACCGTCGGGTACGGCCCTGCGCATGGGTGAAGTGATTGCCAGTGCGCTGGATCGTGACCTGCAGAAGGTCGCGGTCTACGGGCGTGAAGGCCACACCGGTGTGCGCGAGCGTGAAACGATCGGTTTTGCCACTGTGCGCGGCGGTGATGTGGTCGGTGATCACACCGTGCTGTTCGCCTGTGAGGGCGAGCGCCTGGAAATCACGCATAAGGCGTCCAGTCGCATGACCTTCGCCAAGGGCGCTGTGCGTGCGGCGTTGTGGCTGGACAGTCGTGAGCCTGGCCTCTACGACATGCAAGACGTGCTCGACCTGCGTTAAGATGCAGCCGAAACCGGGTTCCAACATTGCGTTTGGGCCCGGTTTTATTACGCCAAGCGACGTCCTGTCGCATTCTCCGGCCTTTAGGGCTCATTGGCGGTAGACCAAAAAAGCCTTTTTCTGTAAGCTACAGCTTTAGTGTGTCCACTAAAAGCGCGCAGAATAATTCAGTGAAGAAGCGGGGTGACGTGTCCATACGTCACTCCGCTTTTTTACAACCTGCGATCGCCCTTTCAGGCTTTATTTACGGGAGGTCTTCTTGACTAAGCCAGCCATACTCGCCCTTGCTGATGGCAGCATTTTTCGCGGCGAAGCCATTGGAGCCGACGGTCAAACCGTTGGTGAGGTGGTGTTTAACACCGCAATGACCGGCTATCAGGAAATCCTTACCGATCCTTCCTACGCCCAACAGATCGTTACCCTGACTTACCCGCACATCGGCAACACCGGCACCACGCCGGAAGACGCCGAGTCCGACCGCGTCTGGTCCGCTGGCCTGGTCATCCGTGACCTGCCGCTGGTTGCGAGCAACTGGCGTAACACGATGTCCCTGTCCGACTACCTGAAAGCCAACAACGTTGTGGCAATCGCCGGTATCGACACCCGCCGCCTGACGCGCATCCTGCGTGAGAAAGGCGCGCAGAACGGCTGCATCATGGCCGGTGACAACATTTCCGAAGAAGCGGCCATCGCCGCGGCTCAAGGCTTTCCGGGCCTCAAAGGCATGGACCTGGCGAAAGTCGTCAGCACCAAGGAAACCTACGAGTGGCGCTCGACTGTCTGGGAGTTGAAAACCGACAGCCACGCGACCATCGACGCTTCCGAGCTGCCGTACCACGTGGTTGCCTACGACTACGGCGTCAAGCTCAACATCCTGCGCATGCTGGTCGAGCGCGGTTGCCGTGTGACCGTGGTGCCGGCGCAAACGCCTGCCGCTGACGTGCTGGCGATGAAGCCGGACGGTGTATTCCTGTCCAACGGCCCTGGCGATCCGGAGCCTTGCGACTACGCGATCCAGGCGATCAAGGATGTGCTGGAAACCGAGATTCCGGTATTCGGCATCTGCCTCGGTCACCAACTGCTGGCCCTGGCCTCCGGCGCCAAGACCCTGAAAATGGGCCACGGCCACCACGGTGCCAACCACCCGGTCCAGGATCTGGACAGCGGCGTGGTGATGATCACCAGCCAGAACCACGGTTTTGCGGTCGACGAAGCGACCTTGCCAGCCAACGTTCGTGCGATTCACAAATCGCTGTTCGACGGCACCCTGCAAGGCATCGAGCGTACCGACAAGAGCGCCTTCAGCTTCCAGGGTCACCCGGAAGCCAGCCCTGGCCCGAACGACGTAGCGCCATTGTTCGATCGCTTCATCAACGAAATGGCCAAGCGACGCTGATCGCTCGCCTTGATGCAGCAAAGCTTGAGGGCGGTCCCGACATCGGCGGCCCCCTCAAGGCTTCAAAGATTGAACAAGACGGCTTGCCGACTGACCTGCGGATTTGAGTGACAAACCCATGCCAAAACGTACAGACATTAAAAGCATCCTGATTCTCGGCGCTGGCCCGATCGTTATCGGCCAGGCCTGCGAATTCGACTACTCCGGCGCCCAGGCCTGTAAAGCCCTGCGCGAAGAGGGTTACCGCGTCATCCTGGTGAACTCCAACCCAGCGACCATCATGACCGACCCGGACATGGCCGACGCCACCTACATCGAACCGATCAAATGGCAGACCGTTGCCAAGATCATCGAGAAAGAGCGTCCGGACGCGCTGCTGCCAACCATGGGCGGCCAGACCGCTCTGAACTGCGCACTGGACCTGGAGCGCGAAGGCGTTCTGGAGAAGTTCGGCGTAGAGATGATCGGCGCCAACGCTGACACCATCGACAAGGCTGAAGACCGTTCGCGTTTCGACAAGGCGATGAAATCCATCGGCCTGGACTGCCCGCGTTCGGGTATCGCCCACAGCATGGAAGAGGCCAACGCCGTTCTTGAGCGCCTGGGCTTCCCGTGCATCATCCGTCCGTCCTTCACCATGGGCGGCACCGGCGGCGGTATCGCTTACAACCGTGAAGAGTTCGAAGAAATCTGCGCCCGTGGTCTGGACCTGTCTCCGACCAAAGAGCTGCTGATCGACGAATCCCTGATCGGCTGGAAAGAATACGAGATGGAGGTTGTCCGCGATAAGAAGGACAACTGCATCATCGTCTGCTCCATTGAGAACTTTGACCCGATGGGCGTGCACACCGGTGACTCGATCACTGTTGCGCCGGCACAGACCCTGACGGACAAGGAATACCAGATCATGCGTAACGCCTCCCTGGCGGTACTGCGCGAGATCGGCGTGGAAACCGGCGGCTCCAACGTTCAGTTCGGCATCTGCCCGGACACTGGCCGCATGGTCGTCATCGAGATGAACCCGCGGGTATCCCGTTCCTCGGCCCTGGCCTCGAAAGCCACCGGTTTCCCGATTGCGCGTATCGCTGCCAAGTTGGCGATCGGCTATACCCTGGACGAGCTGCAGAACGAAATCACCGGGGGCGCTACTCCGGCGTCGTTCGAGCCGTCGATCGACTACGTCGTCACCAAGCTGCCACGTTTCGCCTTCGAGAAATTCCCGAAAGCCGACGCACGCCTGACCACTCAAATGAAGTCGGTCGGTGAAGTCATGGCCATCGGCCGGACCTTCCAGGAATCCCTGCAGAAAGCCCTGCGCGGCCTGGAAGTGGGCGTTTGCGGCCTGGACGAGAAGCTCGACCTGGGCAACCCGGAAAGCATGAGCATCCTCAAGCGCGAACTGACCGTGCCGGGCGCCGAGCGCATCTGGTACGTGGCTGACGCCTTCCGCGCCGGCCTGTCGGTCGAAGACATCTTCGGCATGAACATGATCGACCCGTGGTTCCTGGTACAGATCGAAGATCTGATCAAGGAAGAAGAGAAGGTCAAGACCCTGGGTCTGGCCAGCATCGACCGCGACCTGATGTTCAAGCTCAAGCGCAAAGGCTTCTCGGACATGCGTCTGGCCAAGCTGCTGGGCGTGACCGAAAAAGCTTTGCGTCGCCACCGTCACAAGCTGGAGATCTTCCCGGTCTACAAGCGCGTTGACACCTGCGCGGCCGAGTTCGCCACCGACACCGCCTACATGTACTCGACTTACGAGGAAGAGTGCGAAGCCGCGCCGTCGGGTCGCGACAAGATCATGATCCTCGGCGGCGGTCCAAACCGTATCGGCCAGGGCATCGAGTTCGACTACTGCTGCGTACACGCGGCACTGGCCCTGCGCGAAGACGGTTACGAGACCATCATGGTCAACTGCAATCCGGAAACCGTTTCCACCGACTACGACACCTCCGATCGCCTGTACTTCGAACCAGTGACCCTGGAAGACGTACTGGAAATCTGCCGGGTCGAGAAGCCAAAAGGCGTGATCGTCCAGTACGGCGGCCAGACTCCGCTGAAACTGGCTCGTGCCCTGGAAGAAGCCGGCGTGCCGATCATCGGCACCAGCCCTGACGCCATCGACCGTGCCGAAGACCGTGAGCGCTTCCAGCAAATGGTTGAGCGTCTGAACCTGCGTCAGCCGCCAAACGCCACCGTGCGCAGCGAAGACGAAGCGATTCGTGCCGCGGCCAAGATCGGTTACCCGCTGGTGGTTCGTCCGTCCTACGTACTGGGCGGTCGTGCGATGGAAATCGTCTACGAAGAAGAAGAACTCAAGCGCTACCTGCGTGACGCAGTGAAAGTGTCCAACGACAGCCCGGTGCTGCTCGACCACTTCCTCAACTGCGCCATCGAGATGGACGTGGATGCAGTTTGCGACGGCACCGACGTGGTGATCGGCGCGATCATGCAGCACATCGAGCAGGCCGGTGTTCACTCTGGTGACTCCGCATGCTCCCTGCCGCCGTACTCGCTGCCTGCGCACATCCAGGACGAGATGCGCGAACAGGTCAAGAAAATGGCCCTGGAACTGGGCGTTATCGGCCTGATGAACGTTCAGTTGGCGCTGCAAGGCGAAGACATCTACGTCATCGAAGTCAACCCGCGCGCTTCCCGTACCGTACCGTTCGTGTCCAAGTGCATCGGTGTTTCCCTGGCAATGATCGCGGCACGCGTCATGGCCGGTAAAACCCTGAAAGAAATCGGCTTCACCAAAGAAATCATTCCGAACTTCTACAGTGTGAAAGAGGCGGTCTTCCCGTTCGCCAAATTCCCTGGCGTGGACCCGATCCTGGGCCCAGAGATGAAGTCCACCGGTGAAGTGATGGGCGTGGGCGACACCTTCGGCGAAGCGTTCGCCAAGGCTCAGATGGGTGCCAGCGAAGTGCTGCCGACCGGCGGTACCGCGTTCATCAGCGTGCGTGACGACGACAAGCCACTGGTTGCAGGCGTGGCCCGTGATCTGATCAACTTGGGCTTCGAAGTGGTTGCCACTGCCGGTACTGCCAAGCTGATCGAAGCCGCAGGCCTGAAAGTGCGCCGTGTGAACAAGGTGACTGAAGGTCGTCCGCACGTGGTCGACATGATCAAGAATGACGAAGTCACCCTGATCATCAACACCACCGAAGGTCGCCAGTCGATTGCTGACTCGTACTCCATTCGTCGTAATGCCTTGCAGCACAAAATCTACTGCACCACCACCATTGCTGCTGGCGAAGCCATCTGCGAAGCGCTGAAGTTCGGTCCCGAGAAGACCGTACGCCGCTTGCAGGATCTACACGCAGGATTGAAGGCATGATCAAGTACCCAATGACCGTCCAGGGCGCTAAAGCCCTGGAAGAAGAACACGCTCACCTGACCAAGGTCGTCCGTCCGAAGCTCAGCCAGGACATCGGTACGGCCCGGGAATTGGGTGACTTGAAGGAAAACGCCGAATACCACGCAGCTCGTGAGCAGCAAGGTATGGTCGAGGCGCGGATTCGTGACATCGAAGGCCGGATTCAGAATCAGGTCATCATTGACGTCACGAGCATTCCTCACACCGGCAAAGTGATTTTCGGCACCACCGTTGAAATCGCCAACGTCGAGACTGATGAGCGCGTCACTTACCACATCGTGGGTGAGGACGAGGCTGACTTCAAACTCGGCAAGATTTCGGTAGGTTCGCCATTGGCCCGCGCCTTGATTGCCAAGGAAGAGGGTGATGTGGTTGCCGTGAAAACGCCGGGTGGCGTTATCGAGTACGAGATTGTCGAAGTCCGCCACATCTGAAAGAAGGCGCCCGCTGCGTGCGGGCGCCATGCTTTGGCAGCTGACTCAGATGTTGTGGGTCGGCGGCTTGTGGCTGTTACACATCGGTCTGCTGCCGGTGCTGGGCCAAATTGGCCTGGCGCCGCTGCTGATCGAAGAAATTGCAGGCATGCTGAATGCGCTGATGGTGGGTTTCGCCTCGGCGTGTGTAATTTTTCAGGCTTTGGTGCTGGTTCAGGCCGAGGGCCTTGCCAGTCTATGGCGCGATATTCGCGGGCAACTGCTGATGATGGCGCTGTATGCATGCGCGATGTTTTTCGCGGTGCGTGTCGGCTGGCCGGATGCAGTGCGTTGGCAAGTGTTCAGCTATCTTGTTCTGGGCTTTTCCGGGCTGGTGCTGGTCTTGCAGCCGGTACCGGGATGGAGCGGCAGGGTGCGCGAAGCACACCCTTGACCCTTGCCATCACTTGAAGCGATGGACGTTCGACAGCTGCTTGTTGACGCTGAAGTTCTTGCGGTAAATCAGTGCCATCTTGCCGATGACTTGAACCAGATCCGCTTTGCCGACCTTGCAGAGTTCTGCAATGGACGCCAGGCGCGATTCGCGATCGAGGATGTTGAGCTTGATCTTGATCAGCTCGTGATCCGCCAAAGCGCGTTCAAGTTCGGCTAGCACACCTTCAGTCAGACCGTTGTCAGCCACAATCAAAACTGGTTTCAGGTGGTGGCCAATGGATTTGTACTGTTTCTTCTGCTCTTGAGTGAGCGGCATAATCTGACCCTTTCGTCTGGATTCTGTAAAATGGCGGCCATTTTACCCGAGGGTTCGTGGATCCGCCCAACTAATCACGACCCTTATCATCGAGGTGCCCAATGGCGCGTTCCAAGACAAGCCTTGGTTGGCTGAAAAGACATGTCAACGATCCCTATGTGAAGCAGGCGCAGAAGGATGGTTACCGCTCGCGTGCGAGTTACAAGCTTCTGGAGGTCCAGGAGAAATACAAGCTGATCCGTCCGGGTATGAGCGTTGTCGACCTGGGGGCTGCGCCCGGCGGCTGGTCGCAGGTCACCAGTCGGCTGATCGGTGGTCAGGGGCGTCTGATCGCCTCGGACATCCTGGAAATGGACGGCATTCCGGACGTGACTTTCATCCAGGGTGACTTCACCGAGGACAAAGTGCTCGCTCAGATCCTTGAAGCCGTCGGTAATTCGCAGGTGGACCTTGTGATTTCCGATATGGCCCCCAATATGAGTGGTACGCCTGAGGTGGACATGCCCAAAGCCATGTTTCTATGTGAGCTGGCTCTTGATCTGGCTGCCCGGATACTCAAGCCGGGTGGTAATTTCGTGATCAAGGTGTTTCAGGGCGAAGGGTTTGATGCTTACGTGAAGGACGCTCGTCAGAAATTCGACAAGGTCCAGATGATCAAGCCGGACTCTTCCCGTGGCAGTTCCCGCGAGCAATACATGCTGGCTTGGGGCTACCGCGGCCGTAGTGAGTAAATCGAGGTTTTTTTGCGGGGCGATAGGTTTTTCGTATTTCGCCTTGTGGGAATTAGCGAATATTGTGTAGGAAGTGTTTCACAAAGGGTTACAGACGGCGCCTGCCAGTGTTGTAGGTAATGTAGTAAGTTAGGCCGGTGAATATCATGCGAAGCGCGCGCCATTAGCGGCGCTTGCTTCAGAGGGTAGTTAATTGAACGATATGGCAAAGAATCTGATCCTGTGGTTGATCATCGCGGCTGTCCTGGTGACAGTGATGAACAACTTCTCCAGCCCTAACGAGCCGCAGACCCTCAACTATTCCGACTTCATCCAGCAGGTCAAGGATGGCAAGGTCGAGCGCGTAGCCGTTGATGGCTATGTGATTACCGGTAAGCGCAACGATGGCGACAGCTTCAAGACCATTCGTCCTGCGATCCAGGACAACGGTCTGATCGGCGATCTCGTGGACAACCACGTGGTAGTCGAAGGCAAGCAGCCTGAGCAGCAAAGCATCTGGACTCAACTGCTGGTCGCGAGCTTCCCGATCCTGGTGATCATCGCCGTGTTCATGTTCTTCATGCGGCAGATGCAGGGCGGTGCCGGAGGCAAGGGCGGGCCGATGAGCTTCGGCAAGAGCAAGGCGCGCCTGCTCTCCGAAGATCAGGTGAAAACTACCCTGGCTGACGTTGCCGGTTGCGACGAAGCCAAGGAAGAAGTCGGCGAGCTGGTCGAATTCCTCCGCGATCCGGGCAAGTTCCAGCGTCTGGGCGGCCGCATTCCTCGCGGCGTGCTGATGGTCGGTCCTCCGGGTACCGGTAAAACCTTGCTGGCCAAGGCAATTGCCGGTGAAGCCAAGGTGCCGTTCTTCACCATTTCCGGTTCCGACTTTGTCGAAATGTTCGTCGGTGTCGGTGCCAGCCGTGTTCGCGACATGTTCGAGCAAGCAAAAAAACATGCGCCATGCATCATCTTCATCGATGAAATCGACGCCGTCGGTCGCCACCGTGGCGCCGGCATGGGTGGTGGTCACGATGAGCGCGAGCAGACTCTCAACCAGTTGCTGGTAGAGATGGACGGCTTTGAAATGAATGACGGCATCATCGTCATCGCCGCAACCAACCGTCCGGACGTACTGGACCCGGCGTTGCTGCGTCCGGGCCGTTTCGACCGTCAGGTTGTGGTCGGGCTGCCGGATATCCGCGGTCGCGAGCAAATTCTCAAGGTCCACATGCGTAAAGTGCCGATGGGTGACGACGTCGCTCCGGCCGTGATCGCTCGTGGTACGCCTGGTTTCTCCGGTGCCGACCTTGCCAACCTGGTGAACGAGGCGTCGCTGTTCGCTGCCCGCACCGGCAAGCGCATCGTCGAGATGAAAGAATTCGAACTGGCGAAAGACAAGATCATGATGGGCGCCGAGCGCAAATCCATGGTCATGTCCGAGAAAGAGAAGCAGAACACCGCCTATCACGAAGCAGGCCATGCCATTGTTGGTCGCGTCGTGCCTGAGCATGACCCGGTCTACAAAGTGTCGATCATCCCGCGCGGTCGTGCGCTGGGTGTGACCATGTTCCTGCCGGAAGAAGATCGCTACAGCCTGTCCAAGCGTGCGTTGATCAGCCAGATCTGTTCGCTGTACGGCGGCCGTATCGCTGAAGAGATGACTTTGGGCTTTGACGGTGTCACCACCGGTGCATCCAACGACATCATGCGTGCCAGTCAGATTGCACGGAACATGGTGACCAAGTGGGGTCTGTCGGAGAAACTCGGTCCGTTGATGTACGCCGAAGAAGAGGGCGAAGTGTTCCTCGGTCGCGGCGGCGGTGGTCAGAGTGCAAGCTTCTCCGGTGAGACAGCCAAACTGATCGACTCCGAAGTGCGCAGCATCATTGACCAGTGCTATGGCACGGCCAAACAGATCCTCACTGATAACCGTGACAAGCTCGACGCCATGGCTGATGCCCTGATGAAGTACGAAACGATCGATGCCGATCAGATCGACGACATCATGGCGGGTCGTACGCCTCGCGAACCTCGCGACTGGTCGGGCGGCACCGGTACCTCCGGAACGCCTCCGGTGGTACAGGATGAGCGCCCGGAAACACCGATCGGCGGTCCGGCTGCTGACGTTTAAGGTTTGAAATGACTTCTGTTCAGTCCTCAACCCGGTTGCCTTGCGGCAACCGGGTTCTTGATTTGGCCCAGACGCATGTCATGGGCATTCTCAATGTCACCCCTGATTCCTTTTCCGATGGCGGCCAATACAGCCAGCTCGATGCGGCCTTGCGCCACGCCGAAGCCATGGTGCTGGCCGGCGCGACGCTGATTGATGTCGGTGGTGAGTCGACCCGGCCCGGTGCCAGGGCGGTTTCGCCGCTCGAAGAGCTGGAGCGCGTAGCGCCGATCGTCGAGCGCATCAACCGCGAGCTGGATGTGATTATCTCGGTCGATACCTCCACACCAGCTGTCATGCGTGAAGCGGCGCGGCTGGGTGCGGGTTTGATCAATGACGTTCGTTCGTTGCGTCGAGAGGGTGCTCTGGATGCGGCGGCCGCCACTGGCCTGCCGGTCTGTCTGATGCATATGCTCGGTGAGCCGGGCGATATGCAGGACAATCCGCATTATGAGGATGTCACCCGAGAGGTCGGCGAGTTTCTTGTCGCGCGCATGGCGCAGTGTGCGTCAGTCGGAATTCCGGCTGAGCGGATCATCCTGGATCCGGGTTTCGGCTTCGCCAAAACCTTGCAGCACAACCTGAGCTTGTTCAAACATATGGAAGTCCTGCATACCTTGGGGCGGCCCCTGTTGGTCGGGGTTTCGCGAAAGAGCATGATAGGTCAGGCCTTGAATCGCCCGGTCGGTGAACGACTGCATGGCGGTTTGGCACTCGCGGCGCTGGCTTCATTCAAGGGGGCGCGTATATTGCGCGTCCATGATGTGGCCGAAACCGTCGATGTGGTGCGGATGATCGCCGCAGTGGAATCAGCCGAATAAGAATGATGGAGCACTTATGACTAAGAAATATTTTGGCACCGACGGTATTCGTGGTCGGGTCGGCGTGTACCCGATTACCCCTGAATTCATGCTCAAGCTCGGCTGGGCTGCGGGCATGGCGTTCCGCAAAATGGGCGCCTGCAAAGTGTTGGTAGGCAAGGACACCCGGATCTCCGGATACATGTTCGAATCGGCGCTCGAGGCCGGGCTGACTTCGGCGGGTGCCGACGTGATGCTCCTGGGCCCGATGCCGACGCCGGCCATTGCCTACCTGACGCGTACTTTCCATGCCGAAGCAGGCATCGTGATCAGTGCCTCGCACAATCCTCACGATGACAACGGTATCAAGTTTTTCTCCGGCAAGGGCACCAAGCTGCCGGATGATATCGAGCATATGATCGAAGAGTTGCTCGACACCCCGATGACCGTGGTTGAGTCGAGCAAAATCGGCAAAGTGTCGCGAATCAACGATGCTTCGGGTCGTTATATCGAATTCTGCAAGAGCAGCGTACCGACCGGCACCAGCTTTACGGGCCTGAAGATCGTGATCGATTGTGCTCACGGTGCGACCTACAAAGTGGCGCCGAGTGTGTTCCGCGAGTTGGGCGCCGACGTTGTCGTGCTTTCAGCGCAGCCAAACGGCTTGAACATCAATGACAACTGCGGTTCGACCCATATGGGTCAGTTGCAGGCTGCCGTTCTTGCCGAACATGCTGATCTCGGTATTGCGTTTGATGGTGATGGCGACCGGGTCCTGATGGTCGATCACACGGGTGCTGTTGTCGATGGTGACGAGCTGCTGTTCATCATCGCCCGCGACTTGCATGAGCGTGATCTGCTGAAAGGCGGTGTGGTCGGAACATTGATGAGTAACCTGGGTCTGGAACTGGCCCTCGCAGACCTGTCGATTCCGTTTGTGCGTGCCAACGTCGGCGACCGTTATGTGATCGCGGATCTGCTGGAGCGCAATTGGCTGGTCGGTGGTGAGAACTCGGGTCATATCGTCTGCTTCAATCACACCACCACCGGTGATGCGATCATTGCAGCGTTGCAGGTGCTGATGGCATTGCAGACTCGCTCCGAGGGACTGGCTCAAGCCCGTCAGTCGCTGCGCAAGTGTCCTCAGGTGCTGATCAACGTGCGTTTCGGTGGTGGTGCGAGCCCGCTGGATCATCCGTCGGTCAAAGAGGCCAGCGAGCGCGTTACCAAGGCCATGGCTGGGCGTGGGCGCGTGCTGTTGCGCAAGTCCGGCACCGAGCCGTTGGTGCGTGTCATGGTCGAAGGCGAGGACGAAACACAGGTTCGCGGCTATGCCGAAGAGCTGGCAAAACTGGTTACTGAAGTTTCTGCCTGAATTCGGCTTGCCAGCCATGATTGTGTTGGGTAACATCTGCGCCCACTTTGACCGACGAGGTACAGCATGCGTCGCCCTATGGTAGCTGGTAACTGGAAGATGCACGGTACCCGCGCCAGCGTCGCTGAGCTGATCAACGGCCTGAGTCATTTGGCCTTGCCGAGCGGTGTTGATGTCGCGGTATTCCCGCCTTTCCTGCATATCAATCAAGTGATTGAAGGTTTGAAAGGCAAGTCGATTTCGGTCGGCGCGCAGAACTCTGCAGTGGAATCCATGCAAGGCGCTTTGACTGGCGAAGTTGCACCGAGTCAGTTGGTGGATGCAGGTTGTACCTTTGTACTTGTCGGGCATTCCGAGCGCCGCCAAATGGGCGAGCAGGACGGAATGCTGATTCGCAAGTTCGCAGCGGCACAGGCATGTGGCTTGATTCCAGTGTTGTGTATAGGGGAGACCCTGGAGCAACGCGAAGCTGGGAAAACTCTTGAGGTTGTCGGGCGTCAGCTTGGCAGTATCATTGAGGAGCTGGGTGTTGGTGCTTTTGCAAATGCAGTCATTGCTTACGAGCCGGTCTGGGCTATTGGTACCGGGCTGACTGCTTCGCCGCAACAGGCGCAGGATGTGCACGCAGCCATTCGCGCTCAGTTGGCGGCAGAGAATTCTGAGGTCGCACAAGGTGTGCGGCTTCTATACGGCGGCAGCGTGAAGGCGGCCAATGCGGTCGAACTGTTCGGCATGCCGGATATCGATGGGGGGCTCATTGGTGGAGCTTCCCTGAATGCAGATGAGTTCGGTGCGATTTGTCGCGCCGCGGGAAACTGAAAAAATGCTGGAAACAGTCGTAGTCGTTTTTCATCTGCTGGGTGCATTGGGCGTAGTTGCTCTGGTATTGCTGCAGCAGGGTAAGGGTGCGGATGCTGGCGCGTCTTTCGGAGCAGGTGCTTCAAATACTGTGTTCGGAAGCCAAGGTTCCTCTACCTTTCTTAGTAAGTTTACTGCTATACTTGCCGCCGGTTTCTTCATAACCAGCTTAGGGTTAGGTTACTTTGCTAAAGAGAAGGCTCACCAGCTGACTCAAGTAGGTTTGCCAAATCCAGCAGTGTTGGAAGTTCCAAAGCAACAACCGGCTTCTGATGATGTACCGGTGCTTCAAGAGCAAAAGTCGGCTACTCCAGCGACTGACGTACCTCCAGCTCAAGAGCAAAAGTAAGAAGGGTTTCAAACGTAGTATTGCCGAGGTGGTGGAATTGGTAGACACGCAACCTTGAGGTGGTTGTGCCCATAGGGTGTAGGGGTTCGAGTCCCCTTCTCGGTACCAATTATCAGGAGAGCCCGCTGTTGCGGGCTTTCTTGTAGGTGGAAGGTTACATTGACCCTGTCAGGGATCGGTCGTATACTTCCGCCCCAGCTTTGTCGCGGGGTGGAGCAGTCTGGTAGCTCGTCGGGCTCATAACCCGAAGGTCGTCGGTTCAAATCCGGCCCCCGCAACCAGTTTAAGGAGCCCCTTTTAAGGGGCTTTTTGTTAGCTGGACACTTTCTACGCCGCTGTTCGACGGCGTTTCAAGGATGGGCGTTTCGCCCATTTTTTTATTTTGCATAGCATGCACATACATGCACGAGGGGGTTCAGGTGTCGAGCAAGCTAGAAGAGTTGCAGGCCTTGTTGGCCCCGGTGGTCGTGGCCCTAGGCTATGAATGCTGGGGTATTGAGTTTTCGGCTCAAGGTCGCCACTCAATGTTGCGCGTTTATATTGATAAAGAAGGCGGCGTGCTGGTGGACGATTGCGCCATCGTCAGCCGTCAGATCAGCGGTGTCCTGGATGTTGAAGATCCAATCGCCGTTGAGTACACCCTTGAAGTTTCCTCGCCTGGCATGGAACGCCCGCTGTTCACTATTGAGCAGTTTGCAAAATTTGCCGGTGAACAAGTGAAGATCAGGCTGCGCTCGCCTTTTGAAGGGCGACGCAACTTTCAGGGCCTTCTGCGCGGTGTAGAAGAGCAGGATGTCGTGGTGCAGGTAGAAGACCATGAGTTCCTGTTGCCGATCGATATGATCGACAAGGCCAACATTATTCCCAGTTTTGACTGAGACGCGGATCCCGCGGATCCAATGGCTTGCGAAAGGCGAGGCGTACGATGAGCAAAGAAGTACTGCTGGTTGTTGAGTCGGTATCCAATGAAAAGGGCGTACCGGCAAACGTAATTTTTGAAGCGCTGGAGCTGGCTCTGGCCACTGCTACCAAAAAGCGTTTCGAGGACGAAGTCGATCTGCGTGTGGAAATCAATCGCCACACCGGTGCTTACGAGACCTTCCGTCGCTGGACGGTTGTCGAAGAAGCAGACCTGGACGATCCGGCCATCGAAACCTGGCCGAGCAAGGTTGCCGAAACGCATCCTGGTGCCCAGGTTGGTGATGTAGTCGAAGAAAAAATCGAATCCATCGAGTTCGGCCGCATTGCTGCACAGACTGCCAAGCAAGTCATCGTGCAGAAAGTTCGCGAAGCCGAGCGCGCTCAAGTCGTTGACGCCTATCGCGAGCGCCTGGGGGAAATCATCTCCGGCACCGTGAAGAAAGTGACCCGCGACAATGTGATCGTCGACCTGGGCAACAACGCTGAAGCGTTGCTGGCTCGTGAAGACATCATCTCTCGCGAAACCTTCCGGGTTGGCGTGCGTCTGCGTGCGCTGCTCAAGGAAATCCGCACCGAGAACCGCGGCCCGCAGCTGATCCTGTCGCGTACCGCGCCGGAAATGCTGATCGAGTTGTTCCGCATCGAAGTGCCGGAAATCGCTGAAGGCCTGATCGAAGTAATGGCTGCCTCCCGTGACCCGGGTTCGCGCGCCAAGATCGCGGTCCGCTCCAAGGACAAACGCATCGACCCGCAGGGCGCTTGCATCGGTATGCGCGGTTCGCGCGTCCAGGCAGTGTCGGGTGAGTTGGGCGGTGAGCGTGTTGATATCGTCCTGTGGGACGACAACCCGGCTCAGTTCGTAATCAACGCCATGTCCCCGGCTGAGGTTGCGGCAATTATCGTTGACGAAGATGCCCATGCAATGGACATCGCCGTTGGCGCAGACAATCTGGCTCAGGCCATCGGTCGCGGTGGTCAGAACGTGCGTCTGGCTAGCCAGTTGACTGGCTGGACCCTGAACGTGATGACCGAATCGGACATCCAGGCTAAGCAGCAAGCAGAAACCGGCGACATCCTGCGCAACTTCATCGACGAGCTGGAAGTCGACGAAGACCTGGCACAGGTGCTGGTAGATGAAGGCTTCACCAGCCTGGAAGAGATTGCCTACGTACCGTTGGAAGAAATGCTCAACATCGACGGCTTTGACGAAGAAACCGTCAACGAGCTTCGCGCTCGTGCCAAGGATCGTTTGTTGACCAAAGCCATCGCTACTGAGGAAAAGCTGGCAGACGCCCATCCGGCCGAAGACCTGCTCTCGCTTGAGGGTATGGACAAGGATTTGGCGATGGAACTGGCGGTGCGCGGCGTAATTACCCGCGAAGACCTGGCCGAGCAGTCTATTGACGACCTGCTCGACATCGACGGCATTGACGATGATCGTGCCGGCAAGTTGATCATGGCCGCCCGAGCCCACTGGTTCGAGTAATTAGGCGCGGCCTGAGGAGAGAAGTGCATGACGCAAGTCACGGTGAAACAACTGGCCGATGAGGTCAAAACACCGGTAGAGCGCCTGTTGCAGCAGATGCGTGAGGCAGGTCTGCCGCACACCGCCGCCGAAGAACATGTGACTGACAGTGAGAAGCAATCTTTGCTGACTCACTTGAAAAGCAGCCACAAGGCGAAAGTGGAAGAACCACGCAAGATCACACTGCAGCGTAAAACCACCAGCACCCTGCGTGTTGCTGGCAGCAAAAGCATCAGTGTTGAAGTCCGTAAAAAGAAAGTTTTCGTACAGCGCAGCCCGGAAGAAATCGAAGCCGAGCGCAAACGCGAACTGGACGAACGTCGCGCAGTAGAAAATGCTGCTCGTCAGAAGGCTGAAGAAGAAGCCAAGCGTCGCGCCGAAGAAGAAGCGCGTCGCCAGCCTGCTGCTGCGCAAACCGCTACCAACGACGCTGTTGCAGCGCCGGTTGCCGTTGCCGAGCCAGTGCGTGAAAGCGCTCCGGTGGTTGCAGCTGCTCCAGCTCCGTCTGCTGATGTTCGCAACAAGCAGAACGAACAGCGCCGTCCGGACAAACCACGTGCCGACGATAACAATCGTCGTGGCAGTGGCGATGGCGAGCGCAAAAACGCTCCGCATCGTGCTTCGGTTAAAGAGAAAGCGCCTGCTCCACGTGTTGCGCCACGTACTACCGACGAAGAAAGCGATGGCTTCCGTCGTGGTGGTCGCGGCAAGGCCAAGCTGAAGAAACGCAACGCTCACGGTTTCCAGAGCCCAACCGGCCCTGTAGTGCGCGAAGTGAAGATCGGCGAGACCATCACTGTTGGCGATCTTGCCCAGCAGATGTCGGTCAAGGCTGCTGAAATCATCAAGTTCATGTTCAAACTGGGTACCCCAGCGACCATCAACCAGGTACTGGATCAGGAAACTGCCCAACTGGTTGCCGAAGAGCTGGGCCACAAAGTGACCCTGGTCAGCGACACCGCCCTGGAAGATTCCCTGGCCGAGTCCCTGAAGTTTGAAGGTGAAGCGTTCTCCCGTGCTCCGGTCGTGACCGTAATGGGCCACGTTGACCACGGTAAGACCTCGCTGCTCGACTACATCCGTCGTGCCAAGGTTGCTGCTGGCGAAGCCGGCGGTATCACCCAGCACATCGGCGCGTACCACGTTGAAACCGAACGCGGCATGGTCACCTTCCTCGACACCCCTGGTCACGCCGCGTTTACCGCCATGCGTGCTCGTGGTGCCAAGGCGACCGACATCGTGATCCTGGTGGTTGCAGCGGACGACGGCGTGATGCCGCAGACCGTTGAAGCCGTTCAGCACGCCAAGGCTGCCGGTGTTCCGCTGGTTGTAGCTGTGAACAAAATCGACAAGCCGGGCGCCGATCTCGATCGCATCCGTAGCGAACTGTCGGTTCACGGCGTGACTTCGGAAGAGTGGGGCGGCGACACCCCGTTCGTATCGGTTTCGGCGAAAGTCGGTACTGGCGTGGACGAGTTGCTCGAAGCTGTTCTGCTGCAAGCTGAAGTTCTGGAACTGAAAGCAACTCCGTCGGCTCCGGGTCGTGGCGTTGTGGTTGAATCGCGTCTCGACAAAGGTCGTGGCCCGGTTGCTACCGTTCTGGTTCAAGACGGTACCCTGCGCCAAGGCGACATGGTCCTGGTCGGTTCGAACTATGGCCGTGTACGTGCCATGCTCGACGAGAACGGCAAGCCAATCAAAGAAGCCGGTCCTTCCATCCCTGTCGAGATCCTCGGCCTGGACGGTACGCCGGATGCTGGCGACGAGATGAGCGTGGTTGCCGACGAGAAGAAAGCCCGTGAAGTGGCTCTGTTCCGTCAAGGCAAGTTCCGCGAAGTCAAGCTGGCCCGTGCTCACGCCGGCAAGCTTGAAAACATCTTCGAGAACATGGGTCAGGAAGAGAAGAAGACGCTCAACATCGTCCTAAAATCCGACGTCCGTGGTTCGCTGGAAGCGTTGAACGGTGCCTTGAATGGCCTGGGTAACGACGAAGTGCAAGTGCGTGTTGTCGGTGGCGGTGTCGGTGGTATCACCGAGTCCGACGCCAACCTGGCACTGGCCTCCAACGCTGTACTGTTCGGCTTCAACGTGCGTGCCGATGCTGGCGCTCGCAAGATCGTCGAGCAGGAAGGTCTGGATATGCGTTACTACAACGTGATCTACGACATCATCGAAGACGTCAAGAAAGCCCTGACCGGTATGCTCGGCAGCGATGTTCGCGAGAACATCCTGGGTGTGGCCGAAGTGCGTGACGTGTTCCGTTCGCCGAAGTTTGGCGCGATCGCCGGTTGCATGGTTATCGAAGGTGTTGTTCACCGTAACCGTCCAATCCGTGTACTGCGTGAAGACATCGTTATCTTCGAAGGCGAGCTGGAATCCCTGCGCCGCTTCAAGGATGACGCTTCCGAAGTACGTGCCGGCATGGAATGCGGTATCGGCGTGAAGAGCTACAACGACGTCAAAGTCGGTGACAAGATCGAAGTCTTCGAGAAGGTTCAGGTTGCTCGCAGCCTCTAACTCGCGCACTTCAAGGGCCACGATGGGCCGCTGCATGCAAATGCGCGGCACAGCGTCAGGACTCTAAACGCAACGCCCGGTCTGGCTTTTGTCAGGCCGGGCGTTTGCCGCTTTCAGACCCCACGGGTTTCACCGTGAGGCAGTAACAGGTAACAAGACATGGCAAAAGAATATAGCCGTACCCAGCGTATCGGCGATCAGATGCAGCGTGAGCTGGCACAGCTGATCCGTCGTGAAGTCAAAGATCCGCGCGTAGGCCTGGTCACCATTACCGCTGTTGAAGTTAGTCGTGACGTTGGTCACGCCAAGATTTTCATCACCGTGATGGGCCAGGACAGCGCCGAAGATATCGCGCAAAGCATCAAGGTGCTCAACTCCGCCGCCGGTTTCCTGCGCATGCAGTTGGCCCGCGAAATGAAGTTGCGCAGCGTTCCGCAGTTGCACTTCCACTACGACGAAAGCGTCGTGCGTGGTGCGCACCTGTCGGCCCTGATCGAGCGTGCGGTGGCTGAAGACAATCAGCACCCGGTTGCGGCAGAAGTCGAAGACACCAAGGAGTAATCGGTGGCTCAGGTCAAACGTATCCGTCGTAACGTCAGCGGCATTATCCTGCTCGACAAACCGCTGGGGTTCACCTCCAACGCAGCGTTGCAGAAGGTTCGCTGGTTGCTGAACGCCGAGAAGGCCGGGCACACCGGCAGTCTTGATCCGCTGGCCACCGGCGTGTTGCCGTTGTGCTTCGGTGAGGCGACCAAGTTCTCGCAATACCTGCTCGATTCCGACAAGGGTTATGAAACCCTGGCGCAGCTGGGCAAAACCACCACCACGGCGGATGCCGAAGGTGAAGTTTTGCAGGAGCGCCCGGTGACCGTTGGTCGATCCGATGTCGAAGCGGTACTGCCGAAATTTCGTGGGCAAATCAGTCAGATACCGCCGATGTACTCGGCGCTCAAGCGTGATGGCCAGCCGCTGTACAAGCTGGCACGTGCAGGCGAAGTAGTGGAGCGCGAACCGCGTTCTGTTACTATTGCGCGCTTGGAATTGCTGGCCTTTGAAGGTGATACTGCGCGGCTTGCGGTGGATTGCAGCAAAGGCACCTATATTCGCACCCTGGTGGAGGATATCGGTGAGCAACTCGGTTGTGGCGCTTACGTTGCTGAATTGCGACGTACCCAGGCCGGGCCTTTCACGCTGGCGCAGACTGTCACGCTTGAAGAGCTGGAAGCGGTACATGCCGAAGGCGGCAACGAAGCGGTCGACCGCTTCCTGATGCCATCGGACAGCGGCCTGCTGGATTGGCCACTGCTGCAGTTCTCGGAAGCGAGCGCGTTCTACTGGCTCAACGGCCAGCCGGTTCGTGCCCCGGATGCTCCGAAGTTCGGCATGGTACGGGTACAGGATCACAATGGTCGCTTCATCGGTATCGGTGAAGTGAGCGAAGACGGGCGCATCGCGCCGCGTCGACTGATTCGGTCAGAATGACCGGACGAGGGTGGCTGTCAACAGGCACGGTCACTACTCATTTTTAGATACAGGGATTTGTCCCTGGCCTGTTGAAACTGTTTCTTTGAAACAGTTTCCTGATAAAAGGATTGCCTCATGGCTCTCGACGTTCAAGAAAAAGCTCAAATCGTAGCTGACTACCAGCAAGCTGTTGGTGACACTGGTTCGCCAGAAGTGCAAGTTGCACTGCTGACCCACAACATCAACAAGCTGCAAGGTCACTTCAAGGCCAACGGTAAAGATCACCACTCCCGTCGTGGTCTGATCCGCATGGTAAACCAGCGTCGTAAGCTGCTGGACTACCTGAAAGGCAAGGATCTGGGTCGTTATCAGACTCTGATCGGTCGCCTGGGTCTGCGTCGCTAATAAGCGATTGCGCTAGAGGTTGGTTGTCTGCCGTGCATCAGTGGGTTTCCCGCTGGTGCGTGGCAGGCTCCCAGCCTCAAGTTTTATCTGGATACACCGTTTTACCCTGGACAGGCGTTGGGCCGATTCCCGACATTGCCCAAGAATTTCGCAAGAAGACAAGTTCCCCAAGAGCCACAAAAGAAGGTAGGACACCGTGAACCCGGTAATCAAAAAATTCCAGTTCGGTCAGTCGACCGTTACCCTCGAGACTGGCCGTATCGCCCGTCAGGCCTCCGGCGCAGTATTGGTCACCGTTGACGACGACGTCAGCGTATTGGTGACCGTAGTCGGTGCCAAGCAAGCCGATCCAGGCAAGGGCTTCTTCCCTCTGTCCGTTCACTACCAGGAAAAGACTTACGCTGCCGGTAAGATCCCTGGCGGTTTCTTCAAGCGCGAAGGCCGTCCTTCCGAGAAAGAAACCCTGACTTCCCGACTGATCGACCGTCCGATCCGTCCTCTGTTCCCGGAAGGCTTCATGAACGAAGTGCAGGTAGTCTGCACCGTCGTTTCCACCAGCAAGAAGACCGATCCGGACATCGCTGCGATGATCGGTACCTCGGCTGCGCTGGCCATCTCCGGCATTCCTTTCGATGGCCCGATCGGCGCTGCCCGCGTTGCGTTCCACGAAAGCACCGGCTACCTGCTGAACCCGACTTACGAACAACTGAAAGCATCGAGCCTGGACATGGTCGTTGCCGGTACTTCGGAAGCCGTTCTGATGGTTGAATCGGAAGCCAAAGAGCTGACCGAAGACCAGATGCTGGGCGCGGTACTGTTTGCTCACGACGAGTTCCAGGTGGTGATCAACGCCGTCAAGGAACTGGCCGCCGAAGCTGCCAAGCCGACCTGGACCTGGGCTCCACAACCAGAAGCCACTGCTCTGCTGGGCGCTATCCGTGCCGAGTTCGGCGACGCGATCTCCCAGGCTTACACCATCACCATCAAGGCCGACCGTTACGCTCGCCTGGGTGAGCTGAAGGATCAGGTTGTTGCCAAGCTGTCCGGTGAAGAAGGCCAGCCTTCTTCCAGCGAAGTCAAAGCTGCTTTCGGCGAAATCGAATACCGCACCGTTCGCGAAAACATCGTAAACGGCAAGCCACGTATCGACGGCCGCGACACCAAGACCGTACGTCCTTTGAACATCGAAGTCGGTGTTCTGCCAAAGACCCACGGTTCGGCTCTGTTCACCCGTGGCGAAACCCAGGCTCTGGTCGTTGCAACACTGGGCACCGCCCGTGACGCACAACTGCTGGACACCCTGGAAGGCGAGAAAAAAGACCCGTTCATGCTGCACTACAACTTCCCTCCGTTCTCGGTAGGTGAGTGTGGTCGCATGGGTGGCGCTGGTCGTCGCGAAATCGGTCACGGCCGTCTGGCCCGCCGTTCGGTTCAGGCCATGCTGCCTGCTGCCGACGTGTTCCCGTACACCATCCGTGTTGTATCGGAAATCACCGAGTCCAACGGTTCGAGCTCCATGGCTTCGGTCTGCGGCGCTTCCCTGGCCCTGATGGACGCTGGCGTTCCGATGAAGGCACCGGTTGCCGGTATCGCGATGGGTCTGGTTAAAGAAGGCGAGAAATTCGCTGTCCTGACCGACATCCTGGGTGACGAAGACCACCTCGGCGACATGGACTTCAAAGTAGCTGGTACCGCCAAAGGTGTTACCGCGCTGCAGATGGACATCAAGATCAAAGGCATCACCGAAGAAATCATGGAGATCGCTCTGGGCCAAGCCCTGGAAGCGCGCCTGAACATCCTCGGTCAGATGAACCAGATCATTGGCCAGTCGCGTACCGAGCTGTCGGAAAACGCTCCGACCATGATCGCGATGAAAATCGACACCGACAAAATCCGTGATGTCATCGGTAAAGGCGGCGCGACCATTCGTGCGATCTGTGAAGAGACCAAGGCTTCGATCGACATCGAAGACGACGGCTCGATCAAGATCTTCGGCGAAACCAAGGAAGCGGCTGAAGCAGCACGTCAGCGCGTTCTGGGCATCACCGCAGAAGCTGAAATCGGCAAGATCTACGTCGGTAAAGTTGAGCGCATCGTCGACTTCGGCGCATTCGTCAACATCCTGCCGGGCAAGGACGGTCTGGTTCACATCTCGATGCTGAGCGATGCTCGCGTTGAGAAAGTGACCGACATCCTGAAAGAAGGCCAGGAAGTGGAAGTGCTGGTACTGGACGTGGACAACCGCGGCCGTATCAAGCTCTCCATCAAAGACGTAGCAGCAGCCAAGGCTTCGGGCGTTTAATCACTCCCCACGCCTGACCGCTTCAACGTTATAAAAAATGCCCCGCAGTGAAAACTGCGGGGCATTTTTTTGTCTGCGAAAACTGGAAACGGTTTGTGGATTTGCCCGCTTCCAATCTCGATGCTAGGTTTAGCTCACCGCCCGTGTAGCTCAGCCGGTAGAGCAGCGCACTCGTAACGCGAAGGTCGCAGGTTCGATTCCTGTCTCGGGCACCATCCCCTGTTATTTCACCTTGCTTCTCAGATCATCCACGGCGCGTTTCAGCTGATCCAGTTGGCTGTCCTGATTGCTGACGTCCCGCTTGAGGCTGGACAGGTCGCTGGAACTCGCGCTGGAGCTCGACCCGGCGCTACGTTTCAAGTCTTCCACCTGACTGGCGAGCCTTTTCAAGTCGTTGTCCTGTGCGCTGACGGTGCGCTTGAGGTCGCTCACTTCGCTGGAGCTGGAGCTTGAACTGGAGTTCGAGCCGCTGCTGCGCTTGAGATCGTCCATTTGGCTGGCGAGCTTTTTCAGGCTGTTGTCCTGTTCACTGACCGTGCGCTTGAGGTCGCTCACTTCGCTGGAACTGGCGCTTGAGCCGGAATTCGAGCTGCTGCTGCTGCGCTTGAGATCGTCCACTGCTTTGGCGAGGTTTCTCAGGCCGGTTTCCTGTTCAGTGAGCGTGCGCTTGAGGTTGGCCACTTCGCTGGAACTGGAGCTGGAACTCGAACCACTGTTGCGTTTGAACTCCTCCAATTGTTTGGTGAGTTCTTTCAGGTCCTTGTCCTGTTCGGTGGCAGTGCGTTTGAGGTTGGTTATCTCACTGGCACTCGAACTGGAGTTTGTTCCGTTGTTGCGCTTGAGTTCCTCGATGAGACGAGCCTGCGCTTCGAGGGCATTTTTGAGTTCCTTGATGTCATCCGTGTTGGTTTTAGCGGTGCGTTGCAGTGTTTCCACGCCCTCGACGCTGAGATTGCTCCTGACCATGACGTCTTTACCGTACCGGTTGTTGAGGACGAGGAATCTGTCGGAGGACGAAGGGTTGTCCGAGGTGAACTCCAGACCGGCTTGGGCCGTATTGGCCATTGCCATGTTGCCAAGAAAAAGGGCGGCCATGCCGGTTGCCAACAGGGTAGACGGAAGCTTCTTGAAAATGCGCATCACCTGAGTTCCTTGTGAAGTGCCTAGATGGCACATCGCTATGACTTTGCTTTTTGAAGGTTGTTCCTGTGTGGCGAGCGAATATTTTCAGAAAAACCGCTCGGTATTTTTTTTGTAGATTTGATGTAAAAGTCCATATAAATCGTCTTCCAAACGTCCTATATTCGGATATTGCACGAGCATCACCCTGCAGTTTTCAAATGATCCACGAATGGTTCTGAAGGCCAGACAAACCGGGTTTCACACGGTTTTTTGCGTCAGAGAGATCCTTGATGATCCAGATCCATCTTCCATTCCCCCGATCAGCGAGAACGACATGACCGTTAAAGAATTGACCCAGGAAGCCAGGCACGAAGAAGCGCTGAAGAAGTACGTGCTGGACGCGCCCCAACTGCTGGAAGAGATCAAGGACTTGCCCGCCGACGATCAGAAAGACCAGATTCAATGGGCGTTCGAGGATGAAGCAGAAGCCCAGGGCCTGCAGCCATGGGAGCTGACGCTCAAGTACACCTCGAGCCCGGAAGAGTTTGAAGCGGCGCGACTGGTGTTGCACAAAGAGGCGGCCGAGGTATTGGGCGTCGAGTGGGAAGAGTACTGCGAGATGAATAATCTGGTGGTCTGACCAAGCATGTAGGAGCGAGCTTGCTCGCGATGGACTTAAGAGCGCCGCGTTTAGCCAGTAAACACGCGTTATCGTTAACGACCATCGCGAGCAAGCTCGCTCCTACAGTTTTTTCTTTTCGTGTGATCAGAGGCTGAGCCGCATCGACAGATCGACAGCCTTCACGTCCTTGGTCATCGCACCAATCGAAATGTAATCCACCCCGGTTTCTGCGATCGGCAGCAGCGTGCTTTCGTTGATGCCGCCGCTGGCTTCCAGTTTTGCCTTGCCGCCATTCAGGCGCACGGCCTCGCGCATGTCATCCAGGCTCAACTCGTCGAGCATGATGATGTCGGCACCCGCTGCAAGCGCTTCCTTCAGCTCTGCCAGGCTTTCCACTTCGATCTCCACCGGTTTGCCCGGGGCGATCTTGTGCGCGGCGTTGATCGCTTCAGGGATGCCACCGCTGGCAGCAATGTGGTTTTCCTTGATCAGGAAGGCGTCGTACAGGCCGATGCGGTGGTTGTGGCAGCCGCCGCAGGTCACGGCGTACTTTTGCGCCAGACGCAGCCCCGGCAGGGTTTTGCGGGTGTCGAGCAGCTTCACCTGCGTCTCGGCGACGAAATCCGCCAGGTATTGCGCACGAGTGGCCACGCCGGAGAGCAATTGCAGGAAATTCAGCGCACTGCGTTCGCCTGTGAGCAGGGAGCGGGCAGGGCCTTCGAGGTGGAACAGCACTTGATTGGGCTTCACCCGTTCGCCATCGGCCACCTGCCAATGCACGGCAACTCGTGGGTCCAGTTGCCGGAAAACCGCGTCAACCCAAGCGGTGCCGGCGATGACCGCGGCGTCGCGCGTGATGATGGTGGCTTTGGCCAGGCGTTCGGCCGGGATCAGCTGCGCGGTGATGTCGCCGCTGCCGATGTCTTCGCGCAACGCACGGCGTACGTTGGCTTCGATTTCGGCGGTCAGATCGGCGAGACGTAGATTCGGCATAACGGACTCCACAAACAAAGTGGCTCGATTATAGGGCCATGGTGCGGGGCAACCCAAGGCGCGCGAGACCTTCCGGTCGTTCTGAAACCTGCATTTGGTCGAATCTCTTGAGCCAGCGAGGTTCGGCAGCGGTCCTTTGCAGGTGTCTATTTCAAAGAGAAACACAGAGTCTGCTGGCATACGGGACATCTTTTGCAAGATAATGCGCCTTGCATTTGACGTCATGACTTTGACGTGTCTTTGGTTCGCCGATTATTGAATGACAGCGGGCGGGCATTGTCTTCTGTTGCGCGCGGCTGTGAGGCTGGCGCACTCGATCTTTCCAACCGAACCGAAGCATCACCGTTTCAGGAGGCCAGGATGCACAACGACGGGAATGTAGTGCCTTTGCACAAGGCAACTACCGATCAGGCGAGTCACTCGCCGCTCGCCCGCCTGCCTGTGATTCTGCTTCAGGTTCGCGACAAGGCCGCTCAACAGCTGCGGCATGCTCTGCAGGAGCTGTTCGATAACGCCGACGACACGCTGTTCGAAATGGCTGACCGGGCCCGCAATGACGTCGAGCAGAACATCTTTTTTGAAGCCATGCGCGACTTGCGCCTCAAGCGCAAAAATATCGAGCGGGCGTTTCTCGAACAGTTCTTCGAAGCGTTTGTCGGTCTCGCAGGCAGTATTCAGACGACCTTGCCGCCGGCATTGACCCTCGATATCCAGGCGCAACAGTCCGGTGATGAGCTGGAACGTCGCGTGGCAGTGGAGGCCATGGTCAATAAAGTGCTGAGCCGCGACGGTTTTGCACTTGATCAATTGACCGCCCGGCTCAGCACGTTGCTGGGCAAGCAGCTGGTGACTACGCGCAATCCCCTGGGCCCGGCGATGCTCTGTGAGTATTTCATGCAGGCCGGGCGCAACCTGGGGGTCGAGATCAAGGTCAAGTTGATCATCCTCAAGCTTTTCGAGCGTTATGTGCTCAGTGATGCCGATCAGCTCTACACCGAAGCCAATCAGATATTGATCGCCACCGGCATATTGCCCGACCTGAAGCCGGCCCCGAATCGGCGTGCCATTGATCGTGCGCAGGCCAGTGTTCGTGCCGAGCCCGACGAGGCTGGCAACCGTTGGGACAGCACGCCAATCGATGACAGCGTGCAGGAAGTGTTCGCGGCATTGCAGGAGTTGCTGCTCCACGTGCGTGGCAGTGTCGCGCCAACGCTGGAAACCAGTGCTCAGACGCAACCGATATCCACCCGCGACCTGCTGCGGCTGCTCTCGCACTTGCAGCAGTACGTGCCGGCTCCGGCGGTCCAGGACGAATTCGACCTGCGAAACCAGCTTGAGCAACTGCTGACCCGGGTCAGCGTCAAAAGTGGCAAGTCGCGTGTAGTCGGCGTTGCTGACGAAGATGTGATCAACCTGATCGCCATGCTCTTCGAATGCATCCTCGATGACCGCAATCTGCCGGATTCTCTCAAGGCGCTGATCGGGCGCTTGCAGATCCCGATGCTGAAAGTGGCTGTAATCGACAAGAGTTTCTTCAGCCGCAGCAGTCACCCGGCCCGCCGTCTGCTCAACGAAATCGCCGCCGCGGCCCTGGGCTGGGGCGAGTGCGATGACCATGAGCGCGACAGCCTGTACCTGCGCATCGAGCAAGTGGTGCAGCGTTTGTTGAACGACTTTGTCGACGATCCGGCGATCTTCTCCGAATTGCTGGCGGATTTTCTGGCGTTCACCAGCGACGAGCGTCGTCGCAGCGATTTGTTGGAGCAGCGTACCCGCGACGCCGAAGAGGGCCGCGCCAAAACCGAACTGGCCCGGCAACGCGTCGAGCTGGCGTTGAATCAGGCGTTGTTGGGCAAAGTGCTGCCGCAACGGGTGGTGGCGTTTGTTCAGGACGCCTGGAGCCAGGTGCTGCTGCTGACCTGCCTCAAGCACGGCGATCAGTCCGCCGAGTGGCATGCGGATGTGCAAACCATGGAGCAATTGATCTGGAGCGTGCAGCGTCATGACGACGCTGACGCAAGCCTGCGCCTGTTGGCGCTGGTGCCGGGGTTGCTCAAGTCCTTGCGCGACGGGTTGAGCAGTTCGGCGTTCGATCCGTTCGCCACCGGAGAGTTTTTCAGCGAGCTGGAAGGCTTGCACGTTCAACTGTTCGAACGAGCGGACCTGGCACCGGCCGCCACCCGTCCTGCCGATGCGCCGCTGATGGTTGAAGTGCGCGAAGAAATCGTGCTGCTCACCGCCGACGAAGGGCCAGTCGAAACGGCCTCGGTGCGCTTGCCGGCGGATGATCCGGGCCTGCTTCAAGTCGATCAGTTGCACGCGGGTTGCTGGGTCGAGTTTCAGGAAGATGAGGAAAACACCCTGCGCTGCAAGCTCGCCGCGATCATCGAAGCCACGGGCAAGTACATTTTCGTCAACCGCACCGGCATGAAAGTGCTGGAGCGCAGCCGTACCGGGCTGGCGCTGGATTTCCGTCGTGGCGCGGTGCGCACCCTCGACGACACCTTGCTGTTCGATCGGGCCCTGGAGTCGGTGGTCGGCAACCTGCGGCGGCTCAATCGCGGCAAGTGATCGCGCGCCGAGGGTCTATCGCGGCATACTGGGCACCAACACAGTCGTCGTTGAAGGAACCTGTATGCAGTTGGACCCCGCGAGCGGTTGGTGTCAGGGCGTGAACGTTTGCCCCTCACCCAACTTCAATGCGCGCCCCACGGGCGAAATTTCCCTGCTGGTGATCCACAACATCAGTCTGCCGCCGGCGCAGTTTGCCACTGGCAAAGTGCAGGAATTTTTCCAGAACCGGCTGGATGTCACAGAGCATCCCTACTTTGAAGGGATCGCTGACCTACGGGTGTCTGCGCATTTTCTGATTGAGCGTGACGGCACCGTCACTCAGTTTGTCTCTTGTCTTGAACGCGCCTGGCATGCCGGTGTGTCGTGTTTCGACGGCCGGGAAACCTGTAACGATTTTTCCGTGGGCATCGAGCTTGAAGGCACGGATGATCTGCCGTTCACCGATGCTCAATATGACGCGTTGACGGCCTTGACCTTGCAACTGCAAAGCGCTTTTACGGGCATCACCGCGCAGCGCATCTGTGGGCATAGCGACATCGCGCCGGGGCGCAAGACGGATCCCGGACCTGCGTTCGACTGGGCGCGTTATCGCGCGGCCCTGGCTAAAGAGGAACCACAATGAGTTTTCTGGTGTTGCTGTTGGCGGTCTGGATCGAGAAGTTCTCGGCCCTGCGCCATCGGGTTCAACGTGATGGCGGTTGGGTGGCCGAGTTGCACAAGCTTGAAGCCAACCCGCGTATGGTCAATCGCCCGTGGTTGATTTTGCTGATTCTGGTGCTACTGCCGGTGGCATTGCTGGGGTTGCTGCTGGTGGTACTGGAGCCGGTCGCTTACGGTCTGTTGGCGCTGCCGGTGCATTTGCTGGTGGTGATTTATAGCCTGGGGCGCGGTGATCTGCTGGCCGATCTCGGACCGTTTCGCGATGCCTGGCGCCGGGAAGACCTGCAAGCTGCCGCTCATGTGGCGAAACGTGACCTGGACATTTGTGCCGAAAACGGCGAGCAACTGCTGGAACGGGTTGAGGGGCATCTGCTCTGGGAGGCGTACCAGAGTTTTTTTGCGGTGATTTTCTGGTATTTCCTGCTGGGTCCGGTGGCGGCGCTGAGCTATCGACTGCTGGCCCTCGCCGAAGTACACGGGCAGAACCCGGCCGTCGTCGAGCGCGCCGCACAACTGCGTCACGCGTTCGACTGGGTGCCGGTGCGTCTGTTGGCGGCGAGTTTTGCGCTGGTCGGCAACTTTGTCGCCGTCAGTCGGGTGATGCTGAGCGAACTGCTGAACTGGAACATTAGTGCCGCCCAACTGATCGAGAAGGTCGGGCTGGTGGCCGGTGAAATTCCTGCGCCGGTGGTCGGGCCCGATGGCATCAACAGCCTCGACCGGATCTGGGAGCTGCTGCTGCGTGCGGCGGTGCTCTGGTACGCCGGTTTCGCGCTGTGGACAGTCCTCCCCTAAACACCACCCCCCTGTAGGAGCCGGCTTGTCGGCGATGGCTGCGCCTCGGTGTTTCAGGTACATCGCATTGATGCCATCGCCGGCAAGCCGGCTCCTACAAGGTCTGTAATGGCAAGACGGAGCTTCTCGTCGGATAAGCTGCCGTTAACCTTAAGTTACAAAACCTCCCGTCGATTTAAGCTATACAGAGATAGCACTCAATAGTGGCTATCTGCTGCTTGTCTGTGCCTGCCAATAAAAATAAGAAATCCAAGGGAGACTTCCAGTGAAGAGCTTGCTCTATCCCGCCGTCGCGCTAATGAATCGCCTGAGCTTCGGCATGAAGTTCAGCCTGATCAGCGTTCTGTTCCTGGTGCCCATGCTGGTGACCAACTTTTATCTGGTGCGTGATTCCTATCGCGAATTCCAGGGCACCCGGGTGGAACTGCAGAGCCTCGACCTGCTGGGCAGCAGCCTGTCGCTTCGACGCGACCTGGAAACCCTGAACAACCTGGTGCAGATCAACGTCATCCTTGGCCAGTCCGGCAAGGCCGGTAATCTCGAATCCCAGATCACATCCCTGGAGCAAAACGTTCTGGCCCGCCTGCAAGGGCTGACAGCGATGACCACCGATCCAGAACTGATCACCGTTTTCGATGGCAAACGCGACGAAATGATCACCGCGTTCAAGGCCCAGCAAACGGAAAACTCCCTGCAAAGCAAAAGTGCGCTGATTGGCAAGTTGCTTGGCAATGCACAGATTTTCAGCCAGATCATCGCCAGCCAGGCGGGTTTGAGCCGTGACAATCAGAGCGACATGCGTCAGCTCACCGAACTCATCACCAATGTCACACCGCCCGTCACCCAGACGTTGGGCGATGGTCGCGCCATGGGTTCTTACTCGCTGGGGCAAGGGTTTCTCAATTCGTCTTCGAGCACCCGCTTCGATGAATTGCTGGTGCAGATTGAAAAGCTGCAAGCCGAGTACGGTCTGAAGTTGCAGGATGCGCTGGGGTCGAGCAAGGCGGCACGTGAAACCTTGGCGGCGCAGGCCGAGAGCAGCAAGGCGTCGCTGAAAAAGGCCAGTGAACTGTTCGAAGAACAGGTGGTGATGGCCGACACCCTCGATGCGCCGTGGCTGGCCTTCTACGATCAGGTCAGCGGTCTGATGGACCAGACTTACCAACTCAACGAAGCCACCCTGAAATTCCTCGACACCCAATTGCAACAACGACTGAGCCAGAACCGCACGCACATGGTCTTGCAGGCCGTGGCGCTGTCGGTGGTGTTTGTGCTGATTTTTTACCTCTACGGCGGCTTCTACGCCTCTACTCGCACCACCCTCAAGCGCCTTGGCGCGATGATGGACAAGGTCGCGACCGGCGACATGACCGTGACCTTCAACGCCAACAGCCGTGATGAGCTGGGCGAGTTGGGCGAGGTGTTCAACGGCACGGTGAAGAAAATCCATGACTTGATCGAGCGTGTCGGTCAAACCGTCGGGGAAGTCGAGCGTCAGGCCGGTCAGGTCGAGAACGTGTCCGCCCAGAGCAACCAGGCTGTCGCGGGGCAGCGCACGCAGATCGAGCAAGTCGCCACGGCGATGAACCAAATGTCGGCCACCTCGCTGGAGGTGGCCCGCAGCGCCGCCGCGGCGGTCAGCAGTGCCCACAGCGTCAATGACGAAACCATCAGCGGTCGCGGGTTGGTGGAGTCTCAGCAGGGCAGCATTGCTGCGCTGGCCAGCGAGATCGATCAGTCGGTGCTGGTGATCAATCAACTGGCCAGCGACAGCCAGTCCATCAGCCGCGTGCTGGAAGTGATCAAAAGCATCGCCGAACAGACCAACCTGCTGGCGCTCAACGCCGCTATCGAAGCCGCGAGGGCAGGCGAGCAGGGGCGTGGTTTCGCGGTGGTGGCGGACGAGGTCCGGACCCTGGCCAAACGCACCCAGCAATCGACCGAAGAAATCGAACAGATGATCGCCAAACTGCACAGCGGTGTCGGCGCCGCGGTGAAGGCCATGGGCACCAGTCATCAAATGGCCAACGGCACGGTGGGGCAGTCGGAAAAGGTCCAGCAGGCGCTGGAAAACATCCTTGGCGCTGTCGGCATGATCGTCGATCAGAACCAGCAGATTGCAGCCGCCGTAGAGCAGCAGACCGCCGTGGCTCACGACATTGACCAGAACATCGTCGAGATCAACCGGGCTGGCGAACGTACCGCCGAAGGTGCGCACCAGACCGAGGACGCCAGCCGGGCGCTGTCGGCGCAGGTGGTGGAGCTCAAGCAGTTGATCAGCGCGTTCCGGGTCTGAGGAACCGCATAACCCCTGTAGGAGCGAGCCTGCTCGCGATGGCGTAGGTACATTCACCCTACAGGGTGTTTACCAGACCGCTATCGCGAGCAAGCTTGCTCCTACAGTTTTGCGCGTTGTCTGTAGTATTTGTTACTTGGTCACGCCGGCAATTTCCGTTTTTCCCTTGGAGTCTGGTTTTTGGTCTTCAATGAGGGATGATCCACAACCCTGACCTACTCTGAGGAGGCTCGGTTATGTCCTTCGCTACAACTGGAATCCAAGGCCATTGTGCCCATTGCGGATGCACACTCCTGCTCGAACCCTGGCAACTCAACGCCATTGCCATCCATGAAGCCTTCGCCTGTTCCCACTGTCACAAAGCCTTGCAACTGAGCGACCCGAAACAGATCAGGCGCATCAAATCCCTCGACTCACTCGCGATGCTGCGGGCGAGCACGCTGGTGATGGTATGCACCGCGTTGCTGGTGGCGTTGGTGATGGAATGGGTGGGGATGCTCAGCGTGGTCGAGCAGGTGAATTTCTCGATGGTTGCGATTCTGGTCTACTTCATCGTTGTCCAGTACGCGAGACAGCGGCAACACATCACGCTGATTCTGGATGCCGCGAAGGCGCATGGCGACTGATTACCAGTTGAACAACTCACACGCATTGGCCGTGCTCGCGGCGGCCAACTGCTCGGGGCTGATCGCCATGATGTCAGCCAGTGCCGAACAGATCGCCGGCAAATGCGCCGGGCTGTTGCGTTGACCGGGAAACATGGCGGGGGCCATGTCCGGTGAGTCGGTTTCCAGCACCACAGACTCCAACGGCAACTCGGCAAGCACCCGGTGCATGCGCAACGCCTGCGGCCAGGTCGCCGCGCCGCCCAGGCCCAGTTTGAAGCCGAGCCTGATGTACTCGCGGGCCTCTTCCTTGCTGCCGGCGAAGGCGTGAATAATCCCCGCGCGTTTCAACTTGAAGCGCTTGAGCGTGGCAATCACCGCCGCATGGCTGCGCCGCACGTGAATCAGCGCCGGCAGATTAAAGTCCGCCGCCAGTTGCAGTTGCGCATCGAACAACGTCTGCTGGCGTTCGCGGTCGAGGGTTTCGATGAAGTAATCCAGGCCGATCTCGCCCACCGCGCACAGCTGTCGGTGACCGGCCAGGCGGGTCAGCCACTCGGCGAGTTCGCGTAGGTCCTCAGGCCGATGCTCGTCCAGATACACCGGGTGCAAACCGAACGCCGCGTGCAGATCGGGATCGCTTTGCACCAGGTCCCAGACCTGCTGCCAATTGGCCTGATAAACCCCCAGCACCACCATCCGCCGCACGCCGAGGGCGCGGCTCTCGGCGAGCAGCGCCTGACGATCCTCGTCGAAGTCCGGAAAATCCAGATGAGTGTGGCTGTCGATCAGCTCCACGGTTCAGTCCTGGCGAATACGCTGCTTGAAGGTCCGCGCAATGGCTTGCACGCCGGGCTGGTAATCGGACTGCTCGATGGCGGCCAGGGCCAGTTCCAGCGCTTTGTCGGCGATCAACTGGTGTTGCTGGGCCATGGCGTTGACCGGCAGCGGCAGAAAGTCCAGCAACTGCGTGTCGCCGAATGTGCCGAGGCGCAGCGGGCGGTTTTTCAACGGGAAGTCGTGCAAGGCGTCGAACACACCCTGGAGCAGCACGTAGGAAGTGGTCACCAGCGCGTCCGGCAAATGCCCCAGGCGCTGAAGCATTTCTTCCATCAGTTGCTTGCCGTACTCACGGCTGAACGATTCGCCGTGTTCGATCAGGATCTCGCCCTTGAACCCGGCCAGCGCTTCCTTGAACCCGGCGGCCCGTTCCTGACTGATGCTCAGCTCGGGGCGCGCGCCGATCAGGGCGATCTGCTTGGGCAACGGGTCGAGCAGGCTGCGCGTCAGTTGCAGGCTGGCTTCACGATCATCACTGATCACCGAGCAGAAATGCTCGGGCTCCATGACCCGGTCGATGGCGATGATTGGGATGCCTTTGGCTTGCAACTGGCGGTAACTGTCGTCGCCGGACGGCAGGCAACTGGCGACGATCAACGCGTCGCAGCGCCGGGCGCGGAACAATTGCAGCAGTTGCCGTTCGCTGTCCGGCGCATCGTCGGAACTGGCGATCAGCAACTGATAACCGCGGGCCCGGGCACCTTGCTCCAGCAGCTTGGCGATACGTGCGTAACTGGGGTTTTCCAGGTCCGGAAGAATGAAACCCAGCGTGCGGGTGTGCCGACTGCGCAGCCCGGCCGCTTGCGGATTGGGCGTGAAGCCATGTTCTTCAACAACCGCGCGCACGCGCTCGACGGTGGCACTGCTGATGCGTTGCTGTTCCGCCTTGCCGTTGATGACATAACTGGCGGTGGTCACGGACACACCGGCCAGTTGGGCGATATCACTGAGTTTCAACTCGGGATTTCCTTGTTTTTCGGCCGATACTTTCGCCAATCCTACCCGATTCAGGCAGGGGACTATTGTCGCAACATATCCGACAAGTTGGACTTCAAGGATGGGACATTATCGAGTAACGTGCCAATCATTATAGATTAAACGTTTCAGCAAGCGTATTTTCTACGCATCAGGTGCATTTGGCCGGTTCTGCCGCGAAACCGCCAAAAGTGATGATTAAGCGCCTAAGCTGACTCATTCAAAACAATACCTGGCACCTCAAGGTGCCAAAAAGGAGAAAGCATGCTCGAGCTCACTCTAGAGCAGATTTCCATGGGCCAGTCGGCCGTGGACAAGTCCGCAGCACTGCATTTGTTGGCGCAGCATCTGGTCAACGACGGCCTGGTCGCCGAAGGTTATCTCGCCGGTTTGCAGGCGCGCGAAGCCCAGGGCTCGACCTTTCTCGGTCAAGGTATTGCCATCCCCCACGGTACGCCGCAAACCCGCGACCAGGTGTTTTCCACTGGCGTGCGGCTGATGCAGTTTCCCGACGGTGTGGATTGGGGCGATGGTCAGATCGTCTACCTGGCGATCGGCATTGCGGCCAAATCCGATGAGCACTTGCGCCTGTTGCAACTGCTGACCCGCGCCCTTGGCGAAACCGATCTGGGCCAGGCCCTGCGTCGCGCCAGTTCTGCCGAAGCGTTGCTGAAACTGCTGCAAGGCGCGCCGCAGGAGCTGGCGCTGGATGCACAGATGATCGGCCTCGGGGTGTCTGCCGATGACTTCGAAGAACTGGTCTGGCGCGGTGCCCGTTTGTTGCGTCAGGCAGATTGTGTGAGCAATGGTTTTTCTGCGGTTTTGCAGCAAGTCGACGCGTTGCCGCTGGGCGACGGTTTGTGGTGGTTGCACAGCGAGCAAACGGTGAAGCGTCCGGGCCTGGCGTTTGTCACGCCGGACAAACCGATGCGCTACCTCGGCCAGCCGCTCAGCGGTCTGTTCTGTCTGGCCAGCTTGGGCGAGGCGCACCAGGCGTTGCTCGAACGCCTTTGCGCGTTGCTGATCGAAGGCCGTGGCCATGAACTGGGACGCGCTACCAGCAGCCGTAAAGTCCTCGAAGTGCTCGGCGGTGAACTGCCGGCGGACTGGCCGAGCGCACGCATTGCGCTGGCCAATGCCCACGGTTTGCATGCGCGCCCGGCGAAGATCCTCGCGCAACTGGCGAAGAGTTTTGAAGGCGAAATTCGTGTGCGCATCGTCGATGGCCAAGACAGCGCGGTGTCGGTGAAAAGCTTGAGCAAACTGCTCAGCCTCGGCGCCCGTCGCGGTCAGGTGCTGGAATTCATCGCCGAGCCGAGCATCGCCGCCGATGCCTTGCCGGCGTTGTTGGCGGCAATCGAAGAGGGGCTGGGTGAAGAAGTCGAGCCTTTGCCTGCCGTGAGCCCGCAGCGCGAAGTGATCACCGAGGTGGCCGAAGTGCTGTTCGCCCCGGCGTCCGGCAGCCTGGTTCAGGCCATCCCCGCCGCACCGGGCATCGCCATCGGTCCGGCGCATATTCAAGTGCTGCAAACCATCGAATACCCGCTGCGCGGTGAGTCCGCCGCCATTGAACGCGAGCGTCTCAAACAAGCGCTGGCGCACGTGCGTCGCGACATCGAAGGCTTGATCGAGCGCAGCAAATCCAAAGCCATTCGCGAAATCTTCATCACCCACCAGGAAATGCTCGACGACCCGGAACTGACCGATGAGGTCGAGACGCGCCTCAAGCAGGGCGAAAGCGCCGAAGCGGCGTGGATGGCGGTGATCGAAGCGGCGGCGAAACAACAGGAATCGCTGCAGGATGCATTGCTTGCCGAGCGTGCAGCGGACTTGCGCGATATCGGCCGTCGCGTGTTGGCGCAACTGAGCGGCGTCGAAACCCCGAGCGAACCTGATCAACCGTACATTCTGGTGATGGACGAAGTGGGTCCTTCCGACGTGGCACGTCTCGATCCGACCCGTGTCGCCGGCATTCTCACCGCCCGTGGCGGCGCCACCGCGCACAGTGCCATCGTCGCCCGTGCGCTGGGCATTCCGGCATTGGTCGGCGCAGGTGCCGCGGTGTTGCTGCTGGCGCCGGGCACGCCGTTGCTGCTCGATGGCCAGCGCGGTCGCCTGCACGTGGACGCCGATGCGGCGACCTTGCAGCGCGCCACCGAAGAGCGTGACACCCGCGAGCAACGCTTGAAAGCGGCGGCCGAACAACGTCATCAACCGGCGCTGACCACCGACGGCCATGCGGTCGAAGTGTTCGCCAACATCGGCGAAAGCGCGGGCGTCACCAGCGCGGTGGAGCAGGGCGCCGAAGGCATTGGCCTGCTGCGCACCGAACTGATTTTCATGGCCCACTCGCAGGCGCCGGACGAAGCGACTCAGGAAGTCGAATACCGCCGCGTGCTCGATGGCCTCGCCGGTCGGCCACTGGTGGTGCGCACCCTCGACGTTGGCGGCGACAAGCCGCTGCCGTATTGGCCCATTGCGAAAGAAGAAAACCCGTTCCTCGGCGTGCGCGGCATTCGCCTGACCTTGCAGCGTCCGCACATCATGGAAGCGCAATTGCGCGCCCTGTTGCGGGCCGCTGACAACCGCCCGCTGCGCATCATGTTCCCGATGGTCGGCAGCGTTGACGAGTGGCGTCAGGCGCGGGACATGACCGAGCGCTTGCGCCTGGAAATCCCGGTGGCGGACCTGCAACTGGGGATCATGATTGAAGTGCCATCGGCCGCACTGCTGGCGCCGGTGTTGGCCAAAGAGGTCGATTTCTTCAGCGTCGGCACCAACGATCTCACGCAATACACCCTGGCCATCGACCGCGGTCATCCGACCTTGTCGGCCCAGGCTGACGGCTTGCACCCGGCGGTGCTGCAACTGATCGACATCACCGTGCGCGCGGCCCATGCCCATGGCAAATGGGTCGGTGTGTGCGGCGAACTGGCGGCCGATCCGCTGGCGGTGCCGGTGCTGGTCGGCCTCGGTGTAGACGAGTTGAGCGTGTCGGGCCGCAGCATTGCCGAGGTCAAGGCGCGCATTCGCGAACTCAGCCTGACCCAGACTCAAACCCTTGCCCGACAGGCGCTGGCCGTGGGCAGCGCCAATGAAGTGCGCGCATTAGTGGAGGCCCTGTAATGGCCAAGATCCTGACCCTGACACTCAACCCGGCGCTGGACCTGACGGTGCAGTTGCCGCGCCTTGAGCCCGGCCAGGTCAATCGCAGCGACGAGATGCACACCCACGCCGCCGGTAAAGGCGTGAACGTGGCGCAGGTGCTGGCAGACCTCGGGCATTCGCTCACCGTCAGCGGCTTTCTCGGCGAGGACAACCTTCAGGCGTTCGAAACCCTGTTCGCCAAACGCGGTTTTGTCGATGCGTTTATCCGCGTTCCCGGTGAGACCCGCAGCAACCTCAAACTGGCGGAAAGCGACGGGCGCATCACCGACATCAACGGTCCCGGACCCAAGGTCAGTGAAGCGGCGCAGCAGGCGTTGCTCGATCGACTGGAACAGATTGCCCCGGGGCATGACGCGGTGGTCGTGGCCGGCAGCCTGCCGCAAGGCGTCAGTCCTGAATGGTTGCAGGCGTTGGTTCAGCGCTTGAAAAACCTCGGGTTGAACGTCGCGCTTGATACCAGTGGCGAAGCGTTGCGAGCGGCGCTCAAGGCCGGTCCGTGGTTGATCAAACCGAACACCGAAGAGCTGGCCGAAGTGCTCGGCTGCGAGGTTGTTTCGGTTGCGGCTCAAGCCGAAGCCGCGAGCCGTTTGCATGCCCAAGGCATCGAGCACGTGGTGATTTCCCACGGCGCCGACGGTGTGAACTGGTTCAGTGTCGGTTCGGCGCTGCACGCCACGCCACCCAAGGTCAGCGTCGCCAGCACCGTGGGCGCAGGGGATTCGTTGCTGGCCGGCATGCTTCACGGTTTGCTCAAGCCCGATACGCCGGAACAGACCCTGCGCACCGCCACGGCGATTGCGGCGATGGCGGTCACGCAGATTGGTTTCGGTATCGGCGATGCGGCGCAGTTGGCGCGGCTCGAACAGGGTGTGCGCGTGCGCCCCCTGACAGAACAATAAGAGGGTTTGTCATGAAGTTAGCCATCGTTACGGCTTGCCCCAACGGCATGGTCACCAGCGTGCTGTGCGCCCGATTGCTCGATGCCGCGGCGCAGCGTCAGGGCTGGAGCACCAGTGTCGAAGTGGTGGATGTGGCGCACCCGGAACGCCAGTTGTCGGCGGCCACGATCGAGGCCGCCGAGTGGGTGTTGCTGGTCACCAGCGCGCCGGTGGATATGTCGCGATTCGTCGGCAAGCGTGTGTTCCAAAGCACCCCGGCACACGCCCTGCAAGATGTTGAAGCGGTGCTGCGACGCGGTGCCGAAGAAGCGCAGGTTTACGCCGCAGCCGAAGTCACCGTCGAACCTGCAGCCGTTGCCAAAAGCGCGCCGCGCATGGTTGCGATCACCGCGTGCCCGACCGGCGTTGCTCATACTTTCATGGCCGCTGAAGCCTTGCAGCAGGCGGCCAAGCGATTGGGCTATGACCTGCAAATCGAAACCCAGGGCTCGGTCGGTGCGCGCAATCCGTTGAGCGCCGCCGCGATTGCCGACGCGGACGTGGTGCTGCTGGCCTGCGATATCGAAGTTGCGACCGAGCGTTTTGCCGGCAAGAAAATCTACCGTTGCGGCACGGGCATCGCCTTGAAGCAAGCCGAAGCGACGCTGAACAAAGCACTGGCCGAAGGCAAGCAGGAAAGCGCCGCGACCGGCGCCAAAGGCCCGGCCAAACAAGAGAAGACCGGCGTTTACAAACACCTGCTGACGGGCGTGTCGTTCATGCTGCCGATGGTGGTGGCGGGCGGTCTGATGATTGCCTTGTCGTTCGTCTTCGGCATCACCGCGTTCAAGGAAGAAGGCACACTCGCCGCCGCGCTGATGCAGATCGGCGGCGAGACCGCGTTCAAGCTGATGGTGCCGCTGCTGGCGGGCTACATCGCCTACTCGATTGCCGACCGTCCGGGCCTGGCGCCGGGGATGATTGGTGGCTTGCTGGCGAGCACGTTGGGCGCCGGTTTCATCGGCGGGATCATTGCCGGTTTCATCGCCGGTTACGCGGCGCAGGCGATCAACCGTTACGCGCGATTGCCGCAAAGCCTTGAAGCGTTGAAACCGATCCTGATCATCCCGTTGCTGGCGAGTCTGTTCACCGGGTTGGTGATGATCTACGTGGTCGGTAAACCGGTGGCCGGGATGCTCACCGGGCTCACGCATTTCCTCGACAGCATGGGCACCACCAACGCGATTTTGCTCGGCGTGTTGTTGGGTGGGATGATGTGCGTCGACTTGGGCGGGCCGATCAACAAGGCCGCTTATGCATTCTCGGTGGGGCTATTGGCGTCCCAGAGTTACGCGCCGATGGCCGCGACCATGGCCGCCGGGATGGTGCCGCCGATTGGCCTGGGCATTGCCACGTTCATTGCCCGGCGCAAGTTTGCCCAGACTGAACGCGAGGCGGGTAAAGCGGCGTTGGTGCTGGGGTTGTGCTTCATCTCTGAAGGCGCGATTCCGTTTGCCGCCAAGGACCCGCTGCGGGTGATCCCGGCGAGCATTGCCGGTGGCGCGCTGACCGGTGCGCTGTCGATGTATTTCGGCTGCAAACTGATGGCGCCGCACGGTGGATTGTTCGTGTTGGCGATCCCGAATGCGATCAACCATGCCTTGTTGTATTTGCTGGCGATTGTCGCGGGGAGTTTGCTGACGGCGGTGGTGTATGCGGTGGTCAAGCGACCTGAGGTTGTCGAGTTGGCAATAGAACCCGTCAACGCATAATCCACCTTTGTAGGAGCCAGCTTGCTGGCGATATCGGTTTTGAAATCGCCATCGCCAGCAAGCCGGCTCCTACAAGGTTGTGGCTATCACAAAATGCATGAACGACACGGAGCTGTAGGAGCAAGCTTGCTCGCGATAGCGGCTTCCCAGCCAACATAGTTCCTGAGTGCTAAACCGCTCTCGCTCCCACAGTGGGCTGGTTTGTTTTCGGAGTCATGCCTCATTTCTCCTTGAACCCCGGTAAACCTTGAGTGGCACGCCATTCCTTGAGTGTGCGAGTGATACCTTCTGCCGAGTCGTCAGCGCCGTCTTCCGGGTAAAAAATCAGATCTGACCCTAATGGATGTTCACTGATTTTTTCAAAGTGGAACACCAACGTGTCAATCTCTTTTTCCGTTCCATCGTGGCTGATGATGCTCTGAAGCAAAGCCACGAACTCGCTCTCTGTGTATTCACCGATTTTGTTTTTCATGGTTTCTGCCGGACTTCCTTGTGAGTTGTTGCGTGTTGTTTGGGTGTCATCACGCGAAGGTTATCAATATCGAAAACAGCACCTCCATGCTGGATATGTTCAATGTGATGCAATTCATAACGAGCGTTTCCGCCGTTACGCCCGGTCTTGGGGGCAAACGGGGAGTTGCCACCCAGAACGAAACTTTGGTTGCTGGCCTTGAACTGGCCAAGTAGCTCTGCATCATTTCCCACAGCAGTCCAAAACGCCTTCCTGAATGCATCAAAGTCTCTGAATTTTTGCCCCCGAAGCACATCCGCAATGCGTGTTGGAATGGGCGAACCCTGCCCAGTACTGGCCCCCGCCAGCCAAACCCCCGCCACATCTTCACC
>NZ_JAHBDB010000018.1:0-97273 GCF_019956105.1 Pseudomonas sp. BF-RE-25 | reverse complement strand
CCCCTTCTGTAAGCCCGGATGCCATGCTGACTTGGTTACAACGCAACACCCTGACCTTCCCGCCGCTGGAAAAAGCCATGCGCGATCCCAACGGATTGCTGGCTGCGGGTGGCGATCTGTCCGCCGATCGTCTGATTCAGGCCTATCGCCATGGCTGCTTTCCATGGTTTTCGGAAGGCCAGCCGATCCTCTGGTGGTCGCCGGATCCGCGTACCGTGCTGTTTCCCGACGAACTGCACGTCTCGCGCAGCCTCAGCAAGCTGCTGCGTCAGCAACGCTATCAAGTGACCTTTGATCAGGATTTTGCCGCGGTCATTCGCGCGTGCGCTGCACCGCGCGACTATGCCGACGGGACCTGGATTACCGAAGCGATGCAGAACGCCTACCTCGCGCTGCACCAGCGGGGCTACGCGCATTCGGTGGAGGTCTGGGATCAGGGGGAACTGGTCGGCGGGCTCTATGGCCTGGCGATGGGGCAGTTGTTTTTCGGCGAATCCATGTTCAGCCGTGCGGACAACGCCTCCAAATTCGGCTTTGCCACCCTGGTCAAACATCTGAAAGATTCAGGTTTCGTGCTGATCGACTGCCAAATGCCCACCGATCATTTGCACAGCCTGGGCGCCCGCGCCATTCCTCGTCGCGAGTTTGCCCGCTATCTTGCGCAGCATCTGGACCAACCCAGCCGTGCCACCTGGGTTTGCTGAGCGACTTTCGCGCGCGTGGCTTACACTTAATTCAAAGCTTATACCGAGGGTTGATCATGACCGAGTTGGCGCGTTTGAAGTTTTATGCCACTCAGCCCCACTCTTGCAGTTATCTGCCCGAGGAGCAGGCCACAACGCTGTTCCTCGACCCTAGCCAGCCCATGGATGTGCATGTCTATGCAGACCTGTCTGAAATGGGTTTTCGTCGCAGCGGCGATCATCTTTATCGGCCACATTGCCAGAATTGCAATGCATGCGTGCCTGCGCGCATTCCGGTGGCGCAATTTTCGCCGAATCGTCAGCAGAAACGCATTTTCAAGCGCAATGCCGACGTGCAGGTGCGCCCGACCAAGCCGAAGTTCAGCGAAGAGTACTTCGACCTGTATCAGCGCTACATCGAACAGCGCCATGCCGATGGCGACATGTACCCGCCGAGTCGTGACCAGTTCTCGACCTTCCTGGTGCGTGACCTGCCATTTTCGCGTTTCTACGAATTTCGCCTGGAGGGCCAGCTGTTGGCGGTGGCGGTCACTGACTTGCTGCCGAACGGTCTGTCGGCGGTCTACACCTTCTACGAACCCTCTGAAGAACGCCGCAGCCTGGGGCGCTATGCGATTCTCTGGCAAATCGCCGAGGCCCAGCGCCTGGGGCTTGAAGCGGTCTACCTCGGATACTGGATCAAGAACTGCAAAAAAATGAGCTACAAGACCCAATATCGCCCGATCGAACTGTTGATTAATCAGCGTTGGGTCATCCTGAACTAGAACCCCTTGGCTTAAACCCCATTTTTCGGGCACAATGCACGCCGCTTTTGCCTGGCGCAGTTGCACCGGGCCATTCATTGGACACCGAGGGCTTTACTGCATGTCGAAAGAAGACAGCTTCGAAATGGAAGGCACTGTCGTCGACACCCTGCCCAACACCATGTTTCGCGTGGAGTTGGAAAATGGGCACGTCGTAACCGCGCATATCTCCGGCAAGATGCGCAAGAACTACATTCGTATTCTTACCGGTGACAAAGTGCGCGTCGAGCTGACGCCCTATGACTTGAGCAAAGGGCGCATCACTTACCGCGCTCGCTAATCAAGTCAATACAAAACGCCCGGCTTTTGCCGGGCGTTTTTGTTTGTCTGCGATTTGGTTGGGCTTGGTGTGAATATCCATTTTTTTGGTGATGGCTGGTATTGGTTTCGCTTTTACAGCGAGTCACTTTCGAAAAGCGCGAAAGTAACCAAAGCGCTTTTGCCCCTTTCGTTCGGTGGCTCGCTAAGGCTCGCCATACCCTCGCTCCGGTCCTGCTCCGTGGGCCCGCCGCCATCGGCCATCCCTGGCCGGGGGCGGCTAACCCGGCATCCATGCCGGGTTGCCCACTGCGCAGAACCTGCGCTCGGCCTCTCGAGGGGGCGACTACCGCCACAGCCGCCGAGGCGGCCTGAAAGCCGACCTGGCTCTGCAGTTGTCCGCGCTGTCCTTCACTGCTGCGTTCACTCATTCCGGATATGTACACCGCCCCCTGTAGGAGCCGGCTTGCTGCGGGCGGCGTTCCGACGATGGCGTTCACCCAGTCAATACATGCGTCGACTGACCCACCGCTATCGCCAGCAAGCCGGCTCCTACACGGTGATTGGGTTCACACGATTCAAAATTGTAGGAGCCAGCTTGCTGGCGATGGAGGTCAACGATAACGCGGGCTGTCTGAATGAACGCGTTGCCCAAACGATTTTCGCCGGCAAGCCGGCTCCTACAGGGATCGACGTACGCTTTTGATTTTCACCACTCATCAGGCCGAGCGTTAGCTCGCCTTGGCTTTTGATCTTGAGGTGCACGCCCCCTCGAGAGGCCGAGTGGAGGTTCTGCGCAGTGGGCAACCCGGCATGGATGCCGGGTTAGCCGCGCACGGCCAAGGATGGCCGATCGCGGCGGGCCCACGGAGCAGGACCGGAGCGAGGGCATGCCGAGCCTAGGCGAGGCACCGAACGAAAGGGGCAAGAGCCCTTGGTTACTTGGGGCTCTTCCAAGTGACTCGCCGTAAGGGCGAAACCAATAGCCGCCGTTACCAAAGAAACGGATATGCACCCAAACCAAGCAGCCAACAAAAAAGGCGCCCGAAGGCGCCTTTCGCTTTACAACAGATCAACAACCGTCAGGCCATTTCAGCCGTGGTTTCAAACTCGAAGGTCAGCTCGCCGTCCTTCAGGTCGATATGCACCACCCCACCATGGTCAGCCAGCTCGCCAAAGAGAATCTCTTCCGCCAGCGGACGCTTGATCTTGTCCTGAATCAAACGCGCCATCGGCCGAGCGCCCATTGCCGAGTCGTAACCACCTGCCGCCAGCCAGCTTCGCGCCGCGTCGGTCACTTCCAGCTGCACGCGCTTGTCTTCCAACTGCGCCTGAAGCTCGGTAAGGAACTTGTCCACCACGCTTTTGATGACCTCATGACTGAGGCGACCAAACTGGATAATGGTGTCCAGACGGTTGCGGAACTCCGGCGTGAAGCTCTTCTTGATCACTTCCATCGCATCGGACGAGTGGTCCTGATGAGTGAAACCGATCGAAGCACGCGCCGCGGTTTCGGCACCGGCGTTGGTCGTCATGATGACAATCACGTTACGGAAGTCCGCCTTGCGCCCGTTGTTATCGGTCAGCGTACCGTGGTCCATGACCTGCAACAGCAAGTTGAAGACTTCCGGGTGCGCCTTCTCGATTTCATCGAGCAACAGCACGCAGTGAGGCTGCTTGGTGATGGCTTCGGTCAGCAGACCGCCCTGATCAAACCCGACGTAGCCAGGAGGCGCACCGATCAGACGCGATACGGTGTGGCGCTCCATGTACTCGGACATGTCAAAACGAACCAGCTCGATACCCAACGCCTTGGCCAACTGACGCGCCGCTTCGGTTTTACCGACACCGGTCGGGCCTGCGAACAGGAACGAACCGACAGGCTTGTCAGGCGACTTGAGGCCCGCACGGGACAGTTTGATCGCGGTCGACAGCGAGTCGATTGCGGCATCCTGACCAAACACCGTCAGCTTCAGGTCACGCTCAAGGTTACGCAGCAGCTCTTTGTCGGAACTGGTGACGTGTTTTGGCGGAATCCGCGCGATTTTCGCGACGATGTCCTCGACCTGAGGCACTTCGATGCGTTTCACGCGTTTCTCGATCGGTTGCAGACGCTGGTAGGCGCCCGCCTCGTCGATCACGTCGATGGCCTTGTCCGGCATGTGCCGGTCATTGATGTAACGCGAGGCCAGTTCAGCAGCGGCGCGCAGGGCTTCATCACTGTATTCGATATTGTGATGGAGCTCGAAACGCCCTTTCAGGCCACGCAGGATGCCGATGGTGTCTTCCACAGACGGTTCCGACACATCGACTTTCTGGAAGCGTCGTGCCAGGGCACGGTCCTTCTCGAAGATGCCGCGGAATTCCTGGAAGGTGGTCGAACCGATGCAACGGATGTCACCGGACGACAGCAGCGGCTTGAGCAGGTTCGAGGCATCCATGACGCCACCGGACGCGGCACCCGCACCAATGATGGTGTGGATTTCGTCGATGAACAGGATCGCCTGCGGACGTTTTTTCAGCTCATTGAGCAACGCCTTGAAGCGTTTCTCGAAATCGCCGCGGTATTTGGTCCCGGCCAGCAAGGCGCCCAAGTCGAGGGAATACACCACGCTGTTGGCCAGCAGGTCTGGCACCTGATTGTCGACAATACGCTTGGCCAGGCCTTCGGCAATCGCGGTTTTACCCACGCCCGCCTCGCCCACCAGCAGCGGGTTGTTTTTGCGTCGACGCGCGAGGATCTGCGCGACACGCTCGACTTCGAGCTCACGACCTACCAACGGATCGATTCGACCCTGGCGCGCGAGTTCGTTGAGGTTACTGGCATAAGCATCCAGAGGATTGCCTGAAGAAGAAGACTCACCGCCCTCGTCGTCCTGCATATCTTGCTCACCTTCAGAGTGATCGCCATGCCCCGGCACTTTGGAAATGCCGTGTGCGATGTAGTTGACGACATCAATGCGTGCAACGCTCTGCTGTTTCAGCAGGAACACTGCCTGACTTTCTTGCTCACTGAAGATCGCAACCAGCACGTTGGCGCCAGTCACTTCGCGTTTGCCCGAGCTCTGTACGTGGAAAACAGCACGCTGCAGAACACGCTGGAAGCCCAGGGTAGGTTGGGTCTCGCGATCCTCATCATGAATAGGGATCAACGGCGTGGTGGAGTCGATGAACTCCTGCAGATCATGCTTGAGTTTGTCGAGGTTGGCGCCGCAGGCACGCAAAACGGTGGCGGCAGCCTCATTGTCCAATAAGGCCAGCAGAAGATGTTCGACGGTCATGAATTCATGACGCTTCGAACGGGCCTCCTTGAAGGCAAGATTGAGGGTGACTTCGAGCTCGCGGTTTAACATAGCTTCACCTCATACCCAAGTGGTCGGCGATTAACCGTCCTTCTCGATTTCACAGAGTAGCGGATGCTGGCTTTCCCTGGCGTACTGGTTGACCTGCATGGCCTTGGTCTCGGCAATGTCGCGGGTAAACACTCCACATACTGCCCGTCCTTCTGTGTGGACGGCCAGCATGACCTTGGTCGCCAGCTCGCGATTCAGGTTAAAAAACACCTCGAGCACTTCGACGACGAAATCCATCGGTGTGTAGTCATCATTAAACAAAACCACCTTGTACATCGGCGGCGCCTGTAAAGCAGGCTTGGCCTCCTGAACAGCAATGCCTGCGGAATCGTCGTCGTGTAAATCAGGGCGATCCTGATTGAATGTTAGTCGAATCTGGCTGATTGCATGCATGGAAAGAAAGGTTCGTCAGTTGTGCGAATACAGTAGTGGGGACGGTTATGAACGATTTCAATACCGACTGCCGGGTCACCTTGACTATCGGCAAAACGGTGTTACAACCAATAGAGCCCACAGTGGGTAAAAAAGGTCCGCGGAGTCAATCTTATTTACAGGATTCGACTGCGGATGTACTGGATGATACTCCAGTGATGGAGTCTGTTGCAGAGGGATATGAGCATGGCTGTCGGTAAGGTGAAATGGTTCAACAATGCCAAAGGGTTCGGTTTCATTAACACCGACGCCAGAGAAGGTCGTGACGAGGACGGTAAAGAGATCGATTTCTTTGCCCACTATTCCGCCATTGATATGGACGGATACAAAACCCTCAAGGCCGGGCAACTCGTGAAATTCGAGATCGTGCAGGGCCCCAAAGGCTTGCATGCCACGAAGATCACGAATGCGACTGTCGAGCATGAACACGCCCAGCCCTCCACCCATCATGACCTTCATGAAAAGGTATCGAACTGACGCAACCGATCATCCAGTCATAAAAAAACCGCCCGAAGGCGGTTTTTTTGTTCCGATTCGCTTACATGTGCGAAATCAGTGCATCGCCAAACCCGGAAGACGACACCAGCTTCGCGCCGTCCATCAGACGTTCGAAGTCATAGGTCACGGTCTTCGCGGAAATCGCGCCGTTGGTGCCCTTGATGATCAGGTCGGCCGCTTCGGTCCAGCCCAGGTGACGCAGCATCATCTCGGCGGAAAGAATCAGCGAGCCCGGGTTGACCTGGTCCTTGCCGGCGTACTTCGGCGCAGTACCGTGGGTCGCTTCGAACATGGCGATGGTGTCGGACAGGTTGGCACCCGGCGCGATACCGATACCGCCCACTTCCGCCGCCAGGGCGTCGGAGAGGTAGTCGCCGTTCAGGTTCAGGGTCGCGATCACATCGTATTCGGCCGGGCGCAGCAGGATCTGCTGGAGCATGGCGTCGGCGATGGCGTCCTTGACGATGACGTTCTTGCCGGTTTTCGGGTTCTTGAACTGCATCCACGGACCGCCATCGAGCAGGGTCGCGCCGAACTCTTCAGCCGCCACTTCGTAGGCCCATTCCTTGAAGGCACCTTCGGTGAACTTCATGATGTTGCCTTTGTGCACGATGGTCAGCGAGTCGCGATCGTTGTCGACCACGTACTGCAGAGCCTTGCGCGCCAGACGCTTGGTGCCTTGCAGGGACACCGGCTTGACGCCGATACCGCAGTTTTCGTCGAAACGGATCTTGGTGACGCCCATTTCTTCTTTGAGGAACTTGATGACCTTGGTCGCTTCCGGCGAACCGGCCTTCCACTCGATACCGGCATAAATGTCTTCCGAGTTTTCACGGAAGATGGTCATGTCGACGTCGCCTGGCTTCTTGACCGGGCTAGGCACGCCTTCGAACCAGCGCACCGGGCGCAGGCAAACGTACAGGTCGAGTTGCTGACGCAGGGCCACGTTCAGGGAACGAATGCCGCCGCCGACCGGCGTGGTCAGAGGGCCCTTGATGGAAACCACGTAATCCTTGACTGCGTCCAGGGTTTCCTGAGGCAGCCAGGTGTCCTGATCGTAAACCTGAGTTGCTTTCTCCCCGGCGTAGACTTCCATCCAGGAAATTTTGCGCTCGCCGCCGTAAGCCTTCTTAACAGCAGCATCGACAACCTTGATCATGACCGGGCTGATATCAACGCCAATACCATCGCCTTCGATGAAGGGGATGATCGGGTTGTTAGGAACATTGAGAGAATGGTCCGCGTTGACGGTGATTTTGTCGCCGACTGCTGGAACCTGAATCTTCTTGTATCCCATGCTGAACTCCATTGTTTGGATTGAACATCTGGCTTCGTCCGAGCGTACCCCAGTTAAATCGGCGCGCAAACCCTATGTTCTGCCCATCGACTGCAAAGCTGCGCAGTTCGTGTTCTACAAGCCTGAAAGCAAAGGGAAAAGCGCCAAACTCAAGCACGGCCAACGACTCTACGCCCTGCACTCCCCTGCGACCTTTAGACCAATGGACGACAATCGTTACGTATGAACCATCGGCAGATTGCCAGCTACCTATGTATAATGCCGCCCGCTGACCACAGAGTCACGACGGCCGACCTCTCTAGCACGAGACTTTGGACCCGAAAAAGCAGGACTGTTACCGCAGTCCACCCGCTTGACGCTCGACTGATGCACCCAACATCACCGCGCACAAATCTCGACATTCGGCTCATGGATGACTTTGAACGAACGCGCTTACCCGGCGCCCCTCGAGTTTCTGCGCACGCTTTAGCAAAGAAGAGAGAGTTAATCCGAATATGCCCACCCGCTCGAAGATCATCTATACCTTCACCGACGAAGCCCCAGCCCTCGCCACCTATTCACTGTTGCCTATCGTAGAAGCGTTCACCGCTTCGGCTGATATCGCCGTTGAAACCCGCGATATCTCTCTTGCAGGGCGCATCCTGGCCAGCTTCCCCGAGCAATTGGGTGACAAAGCCGTAGCCGACCACCTCGCCGAACTGGGCGACCTGGCCGTTACGCCAGAAGCCAACATCATCAAGCTGCCGAACATCAGTGCTTCGGTTCCGCAACTGCAGGCCGCGATCAAAGAGCTGCAAGCCCAGGGCTTCGCACTGCCGGACTACCCGGAAACCGTGACCAGCGACGCCGACAAAGAAGCCAAATCGCGCTACGACAAGATCAAGGGCAGCGCCGTGAACCCGGTTCTGCGCGAAGGCAACTCCGATCGTCGCGCCCCGCTGTCGGTCAAGAACTACGCTCGCAAGCACCCGCACAAAATGGGCGCCTGGGCTGCGGACTCCAAGTCCCACGTCGCGCACATGAGCACCGGCGATTTCTACGGCAGCGAAAAAGCTGCCCTGATCGACGCCGCTGACGCCGTCAAAATCGAACTGATCGCTCAAGACGGCACCACCACCGTCCTGAAAGAAAAGACCACCGTGCAAGCCGGTGAGATCCTCGATTGCGCGGTCATGAGCAAAAACGCTCTGCGCAGCTTCATCGCTGCCGAGATCGAAGACGCCAAAGCCAAGGGCGTGCTGCTGTCGGTTCACCTGAAAGCCACCATGATGAAGGTCTCCGACCCGATCATGTTCGGCCAGATCGTTGCCGAGTTCTACAAAGACGCACTGGCCAAGCACGCTGACGTGCTGGCACAGATCGGCTTCAACCTGAACAACGGCATCGGTGACCTGTACGCTCGCATCAAGGCTTTGCCTGCCGAGCAACAAGCGCAGATCGAAGCGGACATCCAGGCGGTCTACGCCGTTCGTCCTTCGCTGGCCATGGTCAACTCCGACAAAGGCATCACCAACCTGCACGTGCCGAGCGACGTGATCGTCGACGCCTCGATGCCGGCGATGATCCGTGACTCCGGCAAAATGTGGGGCACTGACGGTCAGCTGCACGACACCAAGGCTGTGATCCCGGATCGCTGCTACGCCACCATCTACCAGGCCGTTATCGAAGACTGCAAGCTGCACGGCGCTTTCGATCCGACCACCATGGGCAGCGTGCCAAACGTTGGCCTGATGGCGAAAAAAGCCGAAGAGTACGGCTCGCACGACAAGACTTTCCAGATCAAGACCAACGGTGTTGTCCGCGTGACGGACAGCAAAGGCGCCTTGTTGCTGGAGCAGTCGGTTGAAGCCGGCGACATCTTCCGCATGTGCCAGACCAAAGACGCGCCGATCCAGGACTGGGTCAAACTGGCCGTCAACCGTGCTCGCGCAAGCAGCACCCCAGCGATTTTCTGGCTGGACCCAATGCGCGCTCACGACGGCGTAGTGATCGAGAAAGTTCAGGCTTACCTGAAGGATCACGACACCTCCGGCCTGGACATCCGCATCATGTCGCCAGTCGACGCGATGGCCTTCACCCTGGGCCGCACCCGCGAAGGCAAGGACACCATCTCGGTGACCGGCAACGTACTGCGCGACTACCTGACCGACCTGTTCCCGATCATGGAACTGGGCACCAGCGCCAAGATGCTGTCGATCGTTCCGCTGATGAACGGCGGCGGTCTGTTCGAAACCGGCGCCGGCGGTTCGGCACCGAAGCACGTTCAGCAACTGCTGGAAGAGAACTTCCTGCGCTGGGATTCTCTGGGCGAGTTCCTCGCTCTGGCCGCTTCCCTTGAGCACCTGGGCGTTACTTACAACAACCCTAAGGCGCTGGTTCTGGCCAAGACCCTGGACCAGGCCACCGGCCAGTTCCTGGACAACAACAAGTCGCCATCGCGCAAAGTCGGCAACATCGACAACCGCGGCAGCCACTTCTACCTGGCGCTGTACTGGGCTCAGGCCCTGGCCGCCCAGACTGAAGACGCTGCACTGCAAGCGCAGTTCGGCGAGCTGGCAAAAACCCTGACCGAGAACGAGGCGACCATCGTTGCCGAGCTCAACGCCGTTCAGGGCAAGCCAGTGGACATCGGCGGTTACTACCACGCCAATGCCGAGCTGATCAGCAAGGCCATGCGCCCAAGCAACACTTTCAACGCCGCGATCGCTGCGCTGGTTTAAGGTTGTAAGGATGCAAAGAAGCCCCGGCCATGTGCCGGGGTTTCTGTTTCTAAAGGCTGACCACAACCTTGTAGGAGCTGGCTTGCCGGCGATAGCGGTTTATCATTCAACATTTTTATTGGCTGACACTCCGCGATCGCCGGCAAGCCGGCTCCTACAGGTTTCGCATTTCAACATTTGAGGACTGTCTATGGACTGGAAACCCCACATCACCGTCGCCACCATCGTCGAAGACAATGGTCGCTTCCTGATGGTCGAAGAAACCAAGCACGGACGGACGGTGCTCAACCAGCCCGCCGGCCACCTCGACCCGAACGAAACCCTGACCGAAGCCGCCGTACGCGAAACCCTCGAAGAAACCGGCTGGGACGTCGAGGCGACCGGCGTGGTGGGCATTTACCTATACACTGCGCCCAGCAACGGCGTGACGTATCAGCGAGTCTGCTTCATCGCAAAAGCGCTCAAGCACCACCCCGACTATCAACTGGATGACGGCATCGTCGGCGCAAAATGGCTGACGCGTGACGAACTGCTGGCACAACGCGCAAACTGGCGCAGTGAGCTGATCATCCGTTGTATCGATGATTATCTGGACGGTAAACACTTCGGCCTCGAACTGATCCGCCCTTCTCTTTAGCCTTGTGGGCTGCGGCCTGCTAGAATCGCGTCCTTTTTCAAGACACTCATTGAATCCCTATGCGTGATCCAGCCCCTTCTGACACACAAAAGAAGCGCGTCATTGTCGGCATGTCCGGCGGCGTGGACTCTTCCGTTTCCGCCCTCCTGCTGATCGAGCAGGGTTATGAGGTGGAAGGCCTGTTCATGAAGAACTGGGAAGAAGACGATGGAACGGAATACTGCACCGCCATGGACGACCTGGCGGACGCCCAGGCCGTGTGCGACAAAATTGGCATCAAGCTGCACACCGCCAACTTCGCCGCCGAGTACTGGGACAACGTCTTCGAGCACTTCCTGGCCGAATACAAGGCCGGTCGCACGCCGAACCCGGACATCCTGTGCAACCGCGAGATCAAGTTCAAGGCGTTCCTCGACTACGCCATGGTGCTCGGCGCCGACCTGATCGCCACCGGCCACTACGTGCGCCGCCGCGACATCGACGGCCGTACCGAACTGCTCAAGGGCCTGGACCCGAACAAGGACCAGAGCTACTTCCTGCACGCCGTCGGCGGCGAACAGATCGCCAAGACCCTGTTCCCGGTCGGCGAGCTGGAAAAACCGCAAGTGCGGGCGATTGCGGAGAAATACGAACTCGCCACCGCGAAGAAAAAGGATTCCACCGGGATCTGCTTTATCGGCGAACGCCGCTTCAGCGACTTCCTCAAGCAGTACCTGCCGGCGCAGCCAGGCGAAATCAAAACCACCGAAGGTGAAGTCATCGGCCGCCACCACGGCTTGATGTACCACACCATCGGCCAGCGTCAGGGCCTGGGCATCGGCGGCTTGAAAGACGCCAGCGACGAGCCGTGGTACGTGCTGATCAAGGACCTGGAACACAACGAGCTGATCGTTGGCCAGGGCAATGACCACCCTTACCTGTTCTCCCGCGCCCTGCTCGCCTCGGACATCTATTGGGTCAACCCGATCGACCTGAGCGAGCCGCGCAAACTGACCGCCAAAGTGCGTTATCGCCAGAGCGACCAGTCGTGCACGCTGGAGAAAACCGCCACCGGCTACCGCGCGACCTTCGATGAGCCGCAACGCGCGGTCACCCCCGGTCAGTCCGTGGTGTTCTACGACGGCGAAATCTGCCTCGGCGGCGGCGTGATTGAAGTGGCAGAACCGTGGACCAGCAAAGGCACCCTTCAAGGCGAGCAGCAATGAGCCCCACTCAGGAGCAACTGACGGCGCTGGGCGGCGTGTTTCTCGCCGCCGTCCTTGTCGACAAGATCGCCAAGACCGGCCAGACCAGCGAAGCCGGTCTGACGTGCATGCTTGGCAGCCTGCTGATTCGCGACCCCAAGGACACGCTGGAAGTCTACGGCGGCGACGACATCAATCTGCGCGAAGGTTATCGCGCGCTGATCGGCGCCCTTGAACGCGACCCGAGCACCCTGCAGCGCGAACCGCTGCGCTACGCCCTGGCAATGCTCGGGCTGGAGCGTCAACTGGCCAAGCGCGGCGACATGCTCGACGTGATCGGCAAACGCCTGCCGCAGATTCAATCCCAGGTCGAACACTTCGGCCCGGCGCACGAAAATGTGATCGCCGCTTGCGGCGCGCTGTACCAGGACACCCTGAGCACCTTGCGCCAACGGATTCAGGTTCACGGCGACATGCGCAACCTGCAGCAGCCGAGCAACGCTTCGAAGATCCGCGCGCTGTTGCTGGCCGGGATTCGTTCCGCGCGCCTGTGGCGGCAGTTGGGCGGTCATCGCTGGCAGTTGGTCGTCAGCCGCCGCAAATTGCTGAAAGAGCTTTACCCGCTGATGCGCAGCAGCTGAACCGCGCCAGCAACACCGTTTTGTAGTCAGTAACGCGTAATACGCTGGTCAGTTGGCAACGGACCGGCGGATTTTTTCATGTATGATACGCGCCCCATTTCGTTGCCCGACTGTCCGAGAACACCCCATGCAGCTTTCTTCGCTCACTGCGGTTTCCCCTGTTGACGGCCGCTACGCCGGCAAAACCCAGGCCCTGCGCCCAATTTTCAGCGAATACGGCCTGATCCGTGCTCGCGTGCTGGTTGAAGTGCGCTGGCTCCAGCGCCTCGCCGCTCACCCTGCCATCAGCGAAGTGCCGGCGTTTTCCGCCGAAGCCAACGCTGTGCTGAACACCCTGGCGGAAAACTTCTCTCTGGAGCACGCCGAGCGTGTCAAAGAGATCGAGCGCACCACCAACCACGACGTCAAAGCCATCGAATACCTGCTCAAAGAGCAAGCGGCCAAGCTGCCGGAGCTGGCGGCTGTCAGCGAATTCATCCACTTTGCCTGCACCAGCGAGGACATCAACAACCTGTCCCACGCCCTGATGCTGCGCGAAGGCCGTGATGACGTCATGCTGCCGCTGATGCGTCAGACTGCCGAAGCCATCCGCGAACTGGCCATCCGTTTCGCTGACGTGCCGATGCTGTCGCGCACCCACGGTCAACCGGCCTCGCCGACCACCCTGGGCAAAGAACTGGCAAACGTGGTTTACCGTCTGGAGCGTCAGATCGCTCAAGTCGCTGCCGTTCCGCTGCTGGGCAAGATCAACGGCGCTGTCGGCAACTACAACGCTCACCTGTCGGCCTACCCTGAGATCGACTGGGAAGCCAACGCCCGCGCCTTCATCGAAGACGAGCTGGGCCTGGGCTTCAACCCGTACACCACGCAGATCGAACCGCACGACTACATCGCCGAGCTGTTCGACGCGATCGCGCGTTTCAACACCATCCTGATCGACTTCGACCGCGACATCTGGGGCTACATCTCCCTGGGTTATTTCAAACAGCGCACCATCGCTGGCGAAATCGGTTCGTCGACCATGCCGCACAAGGTCAACCCGATCGACTTCGAAAACTCCGAAGGCAACCTGGGCATCGCCAACGCACTGTTCCAGCACCTGGCGAGCAAACTGCCGATCTCCCGCTGGCAGCGCGACCTGACCGACTCCACCGTACTGCGCAACCTCGGTGTCGGCTTCGCCCACAGCGTGATCGCATACGAAGCCAGCCTCAAAGGCATCAGCAAACTGGAGCTCAACGCGCAGAAAATCGCTGCTGACCTCGATGCTTGCTGGGAAGTCCTGGCCGAGCCGATCCAGACCGTGATGCGTCGCTACAACATCGAAAACCCGTACGAGAAGCTGAAAGAGTTGACCCGTGGCAAGGGCATCAGCCCTGAAGCGCTGCAAACTTTCATCGACGGGCTGGACATGCCTGCCGCCGCCAAGGCCGAGCTGAAACTGCTCACCCCGGCGAACTACATCGGCAACGCTGTAGAGCAAGCCAAGCGCATCTGATCGACCGCTTTACCCGTTTGAGACGCCCGGCAGCGCCGGGCGTTTTTATTCCCGTCTGAAAAGTGCTTTTTTTCAATAGGTTACACATGAATCCTGACATTCCTCTTCAACTTCTGGGCGGCATCACGGCGCGCGAATTCCTGCGTGACTACTGGCAGAAAAAACCCCTGCTGATCCGTCAGGCGATCCCTGATTTCGAAAGCCCGATCGACGCCGACGAACTGGCCGGCCTGGCGCTGGAAGAAGAAGTTGAATCGCGCCTGATCATCGAGCACGGCGAGCGCCCTTGGGAATTGCGCCGCGGCCCGTTCGCCGAAGACGAATTCAGCAAGCTGCCGGAAACCGAATGGACCCTGCTGGTACAAGCGGTTGACCAGTTCGTGCCGGAAGTCAGCGAACTGCTGGAACAGTTCCGCTTCCTGCCGAGCTGGCGCATCGACGACGTAATGATCAGCTTCGCTGCGCCGGGTGGCAGCGTCGGTCCGCACTTCGACAACTACGATGTGTTCCTGCTGCAAGGCCACGGCAAGCGCAACTGGAAAATCGGCCAGATGTGCAACTCCGAAAGCCCGATGCTGCAACACGCGGACCTGCGCATCCTCGCTGAATTCGAAGCCACTGATGAATGGGTTCTGGAACCGGGCGACATGCTCTACCTGCCGCCGCGTCTGGCTCACTGCGGCGTGGCCGTCGATGACTGCCTGACCTACTCCGTAGGTTTCCGCGCACCGAGCGCCGCTGAAGTGTTGACCCACTTCACCGACTTCCTCAGCCAGTTCCTGACTGACGAAGAGCGTTACACCGACGCCGACGCCCTGCCTGCGGTTGATCCGCATCAGATCCAGCACGACGCCCTCGATCGCCTGAAAGCCCTGCTGGCCGAGCACATGAGCGACGAACGCCTGCTGCTGACCTGGTTCGGCCAGTTCATGACCGAACCACGCTACCCGGAACTGGTGGTCGGCCCTGAAGAAATCGAAGAAGACGACCTGCTTGCCAGCCTGGAGCAAGGCGCCGTACTGATCCGCAACCCGAGCGCCCGTATGGCCTGGTCCGAAGTCGATGACGACCTGCTGCTGTTCGCCAGCGGTCAGAGCCGTTATTTGCCCGGCAAACTGCGCGACCTGCTGAAGTTGATCTGTGCCGCCGATGCGCTGCACATCGACAACCTCGGCGAATGGCTGAGCGACGAAGACGGTCGCGGCTTGATTTGCGAACTGATCAAGCAAGGAAGCCTGGGGTTTGCCGATGAATAAAATTCACGTACGTGTCGCAGACTGGCAGAAGGATAACGCCGAGATCCGGCGCATTCGTGAGACGGTGTTCATCGCCGAGCAATCCGTTCCGCCCGAGCTGGAATGGGATGCAGATGACGCAACAGCGGTGCATTTTCTGGCCTTTGAAGGTGACTTTCCTATTGGCACCGCGCGCCTGCTGCCCGATGGGCATGTTGGCCGGGTTTCGGTGCTGAAAGACTGGCGCGGCTTGAAGGTTGGCGATGCGCTGATGCAAGCGGTGATCGGCGAAGCCGAGAAGCGCGGGCTGAAGCAGCAGATGCTGAGCGCGCAGGTGCAGGCGACGGCGTTCTATGAGCGCCTGGGCTTCAGCCTGGTCAGCGAGGAGTTCCTGGAAGCCGGGATTCCGCATGTGGACATGGTGCGGCACTCGGCCTGATACCGAGGTGCCCCCATCGCGAGCAGGCTCACTCCTACAAGGATTACGCTAGACCTGTGGGAGTGAGCCTGCTCGCGATGAGGCCCCGAAGAACACCACAAAACGCCCCGCCATTTTCGGATGCCGGGGCGTTTTGCTGTCTACGATTCAACTTGCCCCACGCCAGGCCGACAAACTGGCAAACTCAAGACCTGTAGGAGCGAGCTTGCTCGCGATGGTCGTGAGAGCGCCGCGGGGTATCAGGCTTCCAGCGTCATCGTTGACGACCATCGCCAGCAAGCTGGCTCCTACACACAAACTTCAAGGCCGGAGATAACGGATATGTCCCTACGCACCCTGCTCACCACGCTGCTGCTGACCTGCAGTTTTTCGGTCATGGCAGCCACCGAGATCGTGCCGTTGAACTACCACACCAGCGCCGACATGCTGCCGATGGCGCAGGATTTTATCGGCAAGGACGGCCAGGTCAGCGCCTACGGCAACCAGCTGATCGTCAATGCCGATCAACGCAAGATCGACGAACTTAAAGCGCTTATCGCCCAACTCGACACTCAGCCCAAGCGCCTGCTGATCACCGTCGACACCAACGAAAACAACTTCCAGGGCGATCAGGGTTACTCGGTGAACGGCGCCAAACCCAGCCAGACCCGAATCATCAATCGCAGCACCGAAAGCCGTGATGGCGGCGTTCAGCAAGTCCAGGCCAGCGAAGGCGCACCGGCGCTGATCCAGGTCGGTCAGAGCGTGCCACTTACCAGCACGCAGATCGATTCGTATGGCGACCCTCGCAGCCAGACCGAATACCGCAACGTCACCCAGGGTTTCTATGTCACCGCCAGCGTCACCGGCGACATCGTTCACCTGTCGATCAGTACCAACCGTGACCGCATGAGCCAGGAACGTCCCGATGTAGTGAACGTGCAAAGCACCGACACAACCGTCACCGGCCGCCTCGGCGAATGGATCACCCTCGCCGGCGTGAATCGCCAGACCCAGGCCGACAAACAGGGCATGACCCGCAGCTACTCGACTCAGGGCCGGGATGACATGACCCTGCGGGTGAAAGTCGATACTTTGGACTAAACCACCAAAAACTGACTGATTAGTCGTATTAGACCAAAGATGTAGTGCTCGAAAAAAAGCACTACAAAACGTTTGACGAGCCAAAAAAGCGAAGGCATGATGGCCTCGCTCCCGCTAATCAGGGGCCCTGGCAAGGGCCTTCGAGGCGATGCTCGCACCTACCCCGCGAGCCGTTTCGTGTCTGTACCGCCCACAAGGTGTGTTTGACGAGGTTGCCGACTGGAACGAAGTTGTCCCGAGGGACGGAAGCGTATTTAGGTAACCCGGCATCACACTGAAGTTCGTATAAAGGCCCACGACGCCCGAATGCGCTCGCCAGTCCGCCCTTACCTGCTCACTTCCCCTCGAGCCCATCGTTCATCCCGTCGCCAACCCCGCCGAATTCGACTTGACCGCCTAAGCTTCTGGTCTGCGAGCGCATGAATTTTCCACCGCAGAACAACTTTCCGTAAAAGACGCGACGAGGTTTATCTCCATGGCACTGACACGCGAACAGCAAATTGCAGCCCTCGAAAAAGACTGGGCTGAAAACCCACGCTGGAAAGGCGTGACACGCGCTTACTCCGCTGCTGACGTCGTCCGCCTGCGTGGCTCGGTTCAACCTGAGCACACCTTTGCAAAACTCGGCGCCGAGAAGCTCTGGAACCTGGTCACCCAGGGCGCCAAGCCGTCCTTCCGTCCTGAGAAAGATTTCGTCAACTGCATGGGCGCCCTGACCGGCGGCCAGGCTGTACAACAAGTCAAAGCCGGCATCCAGGCGATCTACCTGTCGGGCTGGCAGGTTGCTGCGGACAACAACTCCGCCGAATCGATGTACCCGGACCAGTCGCTGTACCCGGTGGACTCGGTTCCAACCGTGGTCAAGCGCATCAACAACTCGTTCCGTCGCGCTGACCAGATCCAGTGGAAAGCCGGCAAGGGCCCGGGCGACGAAGGTTACATCGACTACTTCGCACCAATCGTGGCTGACGCCGAAGCCGGTTTCGGCGGCGTACTGAACGCTTACGAGCTGATGAAGAGCATGATCGAAGCAGGCGCCGCCGGCGTTCACTTCGAAGACCAACTGGCTTCCGTGAAAAAATGCGGCCACATGGGCGGCAAGGTACTGGTTCCTACCCAGGAAGCCGTACAGAAGCTGACTGCTGCCCGTCTGGCGGCTGACGTTGCCGGTACTCCGACCATCATCCTGGCACGTACCGACGCTAACGCGGCTGACCTGCTGACTTCCGACTGCGACCCGTACGACCAGCCATTCGTGACTGGCGAACGTACCCAGGAAGGCTTCTACAAAGTGCGCGCTGGCCTGGACCAGGCAATCGCTCGCGGCCTGGCTTACGCTCCGTACGCCGACCTGATCTGGTGCGAAACCGCCAAGCCGGACCTGGACGAAGCCCGTCGCTTCGCTGAAGCGATCAAGAAGGAATACCCGGACCAACTGCTGTCGTACAACTGCTCGCCTTCCTTCAACTGGAAGAAAAACCTGGACGACGCGACCATCGCCAAGTTCCAGCGCGAACTGTCCGCCATGGGCTACAAGCACCAGTTCATCACCCTGGCCGGCATTCACAACATGTGGCACAGCATGTTCAACCTGGCGCACGACTACGCCCGCAACGACATGACTGCCTACGTGAAGCTGCAAGAGCAGGAATTCGCCGACGCCGCCAAGGGTTACACCTTCGTGGCTCACCAGCAGGAAGTGGGCACCGGCTACTTCGACGACATGACCACCGTGATCCAGGGCGGCTCGTCGTCGGTTACCGCACTGACCGGTTCGACTGAAGAAGAACAGTTCCACTGATCTGCTTCGCCTGAACGAACGGCCGTTGCGGACCGAATAAAAAGCTAACCGCAACGCCGCACATCTGACGCCCCGACTGGTTCGGGGCGTTTTTTTTGCGCGCAATCCAACAAACACCGCAAAACCCTTGTAGGAGCGAGCCTGCTCGCGATGAGGCCGGCACATCCGGCAAAGATGCCACCTGACAGACCGCTATCGCGAGCAGGCTCACTCCTACAGGGGGACGGTGGTGATTCAGGAAAAATCCTTGATCCAGCGCAGTTTCACGATCAGAAAAACAGGGTAAAACGGTGCCGCCCGCTACTTGCAGTAACGCGCATATAAGACAACTTTCCACCCACCTACCCGTTAAACAGTTTGAAAACCGCCTCAAACAATATTGATTATCATTTAGCTCAAACTATGTTCGTTACATTCCCTACAAAACATAATTGATGAAAAGCCTGCTAATGCCCGCAACGCATGGGCTGCGGGACTTTGGAGGTGCGCTATGTCCTTATTCCTATAAATAATTTCGCTATAGGAATTTTACTTGCACGGTGTTGTGCCATAAAATCAGCGGGATTGATTGCTGCGACATATCGTCACTGCTTTGTTTCTTTTTCAAGCTCAGAGACCTTTGCTCTCTGTTAAGGATTACCAGCATGCCCGAAGCGACAGGACTCATGGCCCACAACTGGGGCTTTGCCATTTTCCTTCTGGGCGTTGTCGGCCTTTGCGCCTTCATGCTCGGCGTCTCCAGCCTCCTCGGGTCAAAAGCCTGGGGCCGCAGCAAAAACGAACCGTTCGAGTCCGGCATGCTACCTACAGGTGGCGCCCGCTTACGGCTCTCAGCCAAATTCTATCTGGTCGCGATGCTCTTCGTGATCTTCGATATCGAAGCCCTTTTTCTCTTTGCCTGGTCTGTGTCCGTCCGCGAAAGCGGCTGGACCGGATTCGTCGAAGCTCTCGTTTTCATAGCAATTCTGTTGGCAGGCCTTGTCTACCTATTCCGAGTGGGCGCCCTTGACTGGGCTCCGGAAGCTCGTCGTAAGCGGCAAGCGAAGCTGAAACAATGAGGCTTTGGCAATGCAATACAATCTCACCAGGATCGACCCCGATGCTCCTAACGAGCAGTATCCGATTGGCGAACGGGAAACCGTTTCCGATCCGTTAGAAGATCAAGTCCACAAAAACATCTTCATGGGCAAGCTCGAAGACGTGCTTAACGGCACGATCAACTGGGGGCGCAAGAACTCCCTGTGGCCGTATAACTTCGGCCTTTCGTGCTGCTACGTGGAAATGACCACCGCCTTCACGGCGCCCCACGACATCGCGCGCTTTGGCGCCGAGGTTATCCGGGCATCGCCGCGTCAGGCGGATTTCATGGTTATCGCCGGTACCTGCTTCATCAAGATGGCGCCGATCATTCAGCGTCTCTACGAGCAAATGCTCGAACCTAAATGGGTCATCTCCATGGGTTCGTGCGCCAACTCCGGTGGCATGTACGACATCTACTCAGTCGTTCAAGGGGTGGACAAGTTCCTGCCCGTGGACGTCTACGTGCCTGGCTGCCCGCCTCGTCCTGAAGCTTTTCTGCAAGGCTTGATGCTCTTGCAGGAGTCGATAGGACAGGAGCGTCGTCCGCTTTCCTGGGTCGTTGGCGATCAAGGCGTGTATCGCGCCGAGATGCCTTCCGAGAAGGACAAGCGCCGCGAACAGCGAATCGCAGTCACCAACCTGCGCAGCCCCGACGAAGTCTGATCCAGATCTGCTTCTTATATAGAACGAGACACTGGCTTCATTCTTTACGTTGACCGAAAGCGATAAATAACCATGACTACAGGCAGTGCTCTGTACATCCCGCCTTACAAGGCAGACGACCAGGATGTGGTCGTCGAACTGAATAACCGTTTTGGCCCCGAGGCGTTCACCGCCCAGCCTACCCGCACCGGCATGCCGGTGCTTTGGGTTGCCCGCGCCAAACTCGTCGAAGTGATGACCTTCCTGCGCAACCTGCCCAAGCCGTACGTCATGCTCTATGACCTGCACGGCGTGGACGAGCGTCTGCGCACCAAGCGTCAAGGGCTGCCAAGCGGCGCCGACTTCACCGTGTTCTATCACCTGATGTCGATCGAACGTAATAGTGACGTGATGATCAAGGTCGCCTTGTCCGAGAGCGACCTCAGCGTGCCGACCGTCACCGGGATCTGGCCGAACGCCAACTGGTACGAGCGTGAAGTGTGGGACATGTACGGCATCGACTTTGCCGGCCACCCGCACCTGACCCGCATCATGATGCCGCCGACCTGGGAAGGTCACCCGCTGCGCAAGGACTTCCCGGCCCGTGCCACCGAGTTCGACCCGTTCACCCTGAACCTGGCCAAGCAACAGCTTGAGGAAGAAGCCGCGCGCTTCAAGCCTGAAGACTGGGGCATGAAGCGTTCCGGTGCGAACGAGGACTACATGTTCCTCAACCTCGGTCCCAACCACCCTTCCGCGCACGGTGCGTTCCGCATCATCCTGCAGCTGGACGGTGAAGAGATCGTCGACTGCGTGCCTGACGTCGGCTACCACCACCGTGGTGCCGAGAAGATGGCCGAGCGTCAGTCCTGGCACAGCTTCATCCCGTACACCGACCGTATCGACTACCTCGGCGGCGTGATGAACAACCTGCCGTACGTGCTCTCGGTCGAGAAGCTGGCCGGCATCAAGGTACCCGAGAAGGTCGACGTCATCCGCATCATGATGGCCGAGTTCTTCCGGATCACCAGCCACCTGCTGTTCCTGGGTACCTACATCCAGGACGTCGGCGCCATGACCCCGGTGTTCTTCACCTTCACCGACCGCCAGAAGGCGTACACGGTGATCGAAGCCATTACCGGTTTCCGTCTGCACCCGGCCTGGTACCGCATCGGTGGCGTCGCGCACGACCTGCCGCGCGGCTGGGAAAAACTGGTGAAAGACTTCGTCGAGTGGATGCCAAAGCGTCTGGACGAATACCAGAAAGCCGCCCTGGACAACAGCATCCTGCGTGGCCGGACCATCGGCGTCGCTGCCTACAACACCAAAGAGGCCCTCGAATGGGGCGTCACCGGTGCAGGCCTGCGTTCGACCGGTTGCGACTTCGACCTGCGCAAAGCGCGTCCATACTCGGGCTACGAGAACTTCGAATTCGAAGTGCCGCTGGCCGCCAATGGCGATGCCTACGACCGCTGCATCGTGCGCGTCGAAGAAATGCGCCAGAGCATCAAGATCATCGACCAGTGCATGCGCAACATGCCGGAAGGCCCGTACAAGGCGGATCACCCGCTGACCACGCCGCCGCCGAAAGAGCGCACGCTGCAGCACATCGAGACCCTGATCACGCACTTCCTGCAAGTTTCGTGGGGCCCGGTCATGCCGGCCAACGAATCCTTCCAGATGATCGAAGCGACCAAGGGCATCAACAGTTATTACCTGACGAGCGATGGCGGCACCATGAGCTACCGCACCCGGATTCGCACCCCAAGCTTCCCGCACCTGCAGCAGATCCCTTCGGTGATCAAAGGCAGCATGGTCGCGGACTTGATTGCGTACCTGGGTAGTATCGATTTCGTTATGGCCGACGTGGACCGCTAAGCATGAACAGCACGCTTATCCAGACAGACCGTTTCACCTTGAGTGAAACCGAGCGCTCGGCCATCGAGCACGAGCTGCATCACTACGAAGACCCGCGCGCGGCGTCGATCGAAGCCCTGAAGATCGTCCAGAAGGAACGTGGCTGGGTGCCTGACGGCGCGCTCTACGCCATCGGCGAGATCCTCGGCATCCCGGCGAGCGACGTTGAAGGCGTGGCTACTTTCTATAGCCAGATCTTCCGTCAGCCAGTCGGTCGCCACATCATTCGCGTCTGCGACAGCATGGTCTGCTACATCGGCGGCCATGAATCGGTAGTCAGCGAAATCCAGAGCAAACTCGGCATCGGCCTAGGCCAGACCACCGCCGACGGTCGTTTCACCCTGCTGCCGGTCTGCTGCCTCGGCAACTGCGACAAGGCGCCGGCGTTGATGATCGACGACGACACTTTCGGTGATGTGCAGCCTGCCGGCGTTGCCAAATTGCTCGAGGGCTACGTATGACCCTGACTTCCTTCGGTCCTGCCAACCGCATCAAGCGTTCGGCCGAGACTCACCCGCTGACCTGGCGTCTGCGTGACGACGGCGAAGCTGTCTGGCTCGACGAGTACCAGGCCAAGAACGGTTACGCGGCTGCGCGCAAGGCCTTCGCCGACATGGCTCAGGACGACATCGTCCAGACCGTGAAAGACGCCGGCCTGAAAGGTCGCGGCGGTGCAGGCTTCCCCACGGGCGTGAAGTGGGGCCTGATGCCGAAAGACGAATCCATCAACATCCGCTACCTGCTGTGCAACGCGGATGAAATGGAGCCGAACACCTGGAAAGACCGCATGCTGATGGAGCAACTGCCCCATCTGCTGATCGAAGGCATGCTGATCAGTGCCCGCGCACTGAAAACCTACCGTGGCTACATCTTCCTGCGTGGCGAATACACCACCGCCGCCAAGCACCTCAACCGTGCCGTGGAAGAAGCCAAGGCAGCTGGCCTTTTGGGCAAGAACATCCTGGGCAGCGGCTTCGATTTCGAGCTGTTCGTCCACACCGGCGCCGGGCGTTACATCTGCGGTGAAGAAACCGCACTGATCAACTCCCTCGAAGGCCGCCGCGCCAACCCGCGCTCCAAGCCGCCCTTCCCTGCCGCCGTTGGCGTGTGGGGCAAGCCGACTTGCGTGAACAACGTTGAAACCCTGTGCAACGTCCCGGCGATCATTGCCGATGGCGTGGACTGGTACAAATCGTTGGCGCGCGAAGGCAGTGAAGACATGGGCACCAAGCTCATGGGTTTCTCCGGCAAGGTCAAGAACCCGGGCCTGTGGGAATTGCCATTCGGCGTCACCGGTCGCGAGTTGTTCGAAGACTACGCCGGCGGCATGCGCGACGGTTACAAGCTCAAGGCCTGGCAGCCAGGCGGCGCCGGTACCGGTTTCCTGTTGCCTGAACACCTGGACGCACAAATGTACGCCGGCGGCATCGCCAAAGTGGGCACCCGTATGGGTACCGGCTTGGCCATGGCGGTGGACGACAGCGTCAACATGGTTTCCCTGCTGCGCAACATGGAGCAGTTCTTCGCCCGCGAATCCTGTGGTTTCTGCACCCCTTGCCGCGATGGCTTGCCATGGAGCGTCAAGCTGCTGATGGCCATCGAGAACGGCGAAGGCCAGCCAGGAGACATCGAGACCCTGCTGGGTCTGGTCGGCTTCCTCGGCCCAGGCAAGACCTTCTGTGCTCACGCACCGGGCGCCGTGGAGCCGTTGGGCAGCGCAATCAAATACTTCCGCCATGAGTTCGAAGCCGGCATCGCGCCTACAAGCGCCGTCGTCCCGCCTCTGGCAAGGCCGATCGTAGTCGGCGCTTAACGCTTAAAAAAGGCGAACGGTCCGTGCCGTTCGCCTTCTCGTGTGATGACGCCTTGAACGGCTGTGTTGATTCACGCGAATAACAAGATTCCATTAGCCACGCCCGCTGACACCGGGCCAACGAAGAACTTTGAACCATGGCCACTATCCACGTAGACGGCAAAGAGCTCGAAGTCGATGGGGCAGACAACCTGTTACAGGCATGTCTGTCGCTAGGCCTCGATATCCCTTATTTCTGCTGGCACCCTGCCCTTGGCAGCGTTGGCGCTTGCCGCCAGTGCGCGGTCAAGCAATACACCGACGAGAACGACACCCGCGGTCGCATCGTCATGTCCTGCATGACCCCTGCCACCGACGGCACCTGGATCTCCATCGAAGATGAAGAGTCCAAGGCCTTCCGCGCCAGTGTTGTTGAATGGCTGATGACCAACCACCCGCACGACTGCCCGGTCTGCGAGGAAGGCGGGCACTGCCACCTGCAAGACATGACCGTGATGACCGGCCATAACGAGCGCCGTTATCGCTTCACCAAGCGTACCCACCAGAACCAGCAACTGGGCCCGTTCATTTCCCACGAAATGAACCGCTGCATCGCTTGCTACCGCTGCGTGCGCTTCTATAAGGATTACGCTGGCGGCACCGACCTTGGTGTGTTCGGCGCCCACGACAACGTGTACTTCGGTCGCGTTGAAGACGGCGTACTGGAAAGCGAATTCTCTGGCAACCTCACCGAGGTCTGCCCTACCGGTGTGTTCACCGACAAGACTCACTCCGAGCGCTACAACCGCAAGTGGGACATGCAGTTCTCGCCGAGCATCTGCCATGGCTGCTCCAGCGGTTGCAACATTTCCCCGGGCGAGCGTTACGGCGAACTGCGTCGGATCGAAAACCGCTTCAACGGTTCGGTCAACCAGTACTTCCTGTGCGACCGTGGCCGTTTCGGCTATGGCTACGTCAACCGCGAAGACCGCCCGCGTCAGCCTTTGCTGGCCAACGGCGCCAAGCTGAGCCTCGACGAAGCGCTGGACAAAGCCGCTGACCTGCTGCGCGGTCGCAACATCGTCGGCATCGGTTCGCCGCGTGCCAGCCTCGAAAGCAACTTCGCGTTGCGCGAATTGGTCGGCGCCGAGCACTTCTACTCCGGTATCGAAGCCGCCGAGCTGGAACGCATTCGTCTGGTCATGCAGGTGCTGAAAGACAGCCCGCTGCCGATCCCGAACATGCGCGACATCGAAGACCACGACGCCATCTTCGTCCTCGGCGAAGACCTGACCCAGACCGCCGCCCGTATGGCGCTGTCCCTGCGTCAATCGGTCAAGGGCAAGGCCGAAGACATGGCCGACGGCATGCGCGTTCAGCCTTGGCTCGACGCTGCGGTGAAGAACATCGGTCAGCACGAGCTGAACCCGCTGTTCATCGCCAGCCTGGCTGAAACCAAGCTCGACGACATCGCCGAAGAATGCGTTCACGCCGCTCCAGACGACCTGGCCCGCATCGGTTTCGCCGTGGCTCACGCCCTCGACGCCAGCGCCCCAGCGGTTGAAGGCCTCGACGCCGAAGCCCTCGAACTGGCCAAGCGCATTGCCGACGCCCTGCTCGCCGCCAAGCGTCCACTGATCATTGCCGGTACCTCGCTGGGTTCCAAAGCATTGATCGAAGCCGCCGCGAACATCGCCAAAGCCCTGAAGCTGCGCGAGAAGAACGGTTCCATCAGCCTGATCGTGCCAGAGGCCAACAGCCTCGGCCTGGCCATGCTCGGTGGTGAATCGGTCGACGCCGCGCTGCAAGCGGTGATCGATGGCAAGGCCGACGCCATCGTCGTGCTGGAAAACGATCTGTACACCCGTACCGACAAAGCCCGTGTCGATGCCGCCCTGACCGCCGCGAAAGTGGTGATCGTTGCCGACCACCAGAAAACCGCCACCAGCGATCGCGCGCACCTGGTTCTGCCAGCCGCCAGCTTCGCTGAAGGCGACGGTACGCTGGTCAGCCAGGAAGGCCGCGCCCAGCGCTTCTTCCAGGTCTTCGATCCGAAGTACATGGACGCGAGCATCCTGGTTCACGAAGGCTGGCGCTGGCTGCATGCCCTGCGCGCTACCTTGCTGAACCAGCCGATCGACTGGACCCAACTGGACCACGTCACCGCTGCCGTCGCTGCAAGCACGCCGCAACTGAACCGCATCGTCGATGCCGCACCGTCCGCCTCGTTCCGCATCAAGGGCATGAAGCTTGCCCGCGAACCGCTGCGTTACTCGGGTCGTACCGCCATGCGCGCTGACATCAACGTGCACGAACCGCGTACCCCGCAAGACAAGGACACCGCGTTCGCCTTCTCCATGGAAGGTTACTCGGGCTCGGCCGAACCGCGTCAGCAAGTGCCTTTCGCCTGGTCTCCGGGCTGGAACTCGCCGCAAGCCTGGAACAAGTTCCAGGACGAAGTCGGTGGTCACATCCGCGCTGGCGACCCGGGCACCCGCCTGATCGAAAGCACCGGTGACTCGCTGAACTGGTTCTCGGCTGTTCCGCGCGCCTTCAACCCGGCGCCGGGCACCTGGCAGGTCGTGCCGTTCTTCCACCTGCTCGGCAGCGAAGAGAACTCTTCGAAAGCCGCACCGGTTCAGGAACGCATCCCGGCCGCCTACGTCGCTTTGGCCAAGTCCGAAGCGGATCGCCTGGGTGTCAATGACGGTGCCCTGCTGAGCTTGAACGTGGCCGGCCAGACCCTGCGTCTGCCGCTGCGCATCAACGAAGAGCTGGGTGCTGGCCTGGTCGCATTGCCGGCCGGTATCGCGGGCATTCCGCCAGCGATCTTTGGCAAATCCGTTGACGGTCTGCAGGAGGCAGCTCAATGACCTGGTTCACGCCTGAAGTGATTGACGTGATCATCGCGGTCCTCAAGGCCATCGTGATTCTGCTCGCCGTGGTGGTGTGCGGCGCGCTGCTGAGCTGGGTCGAGCGTCGACTGCTCGCCCTCTGGCAGGACCGTTACGGTCCGAACCGCGTCGGCCCGTTCGGCGCGTTCCAGATCGCGGCCGACATGATCAAGATGTTCTTCAAGGAAGACTGGACCCCGCCGTTCGCCGACAAGATGATCTTCACCCTGGCACCGGTCGTGGCCATGAGCGCCCTGCTGATTGCCTTCGCGATCATCCCGATCACCCCGACCTGGGGCGTGGCGGACATCAACATCGGCATCCTGTTCTTCTTCGCCATGGCCGGTCTGTCGGTCTACGCGGTGTTGTTCGCTGGCTGGTCGAGTAACAACAAGTTCGCCCTGTTGGGCAGCTTGCGGGCCTCGGCACAGACCGTGTCGTACGAAGTGTTCATGGGCCTGTCGCTGATGGGCATCGTGATCCAGGTCGGCTCGTTCAACATGCGCGACATCGTTGAATATCAAGCGCAGAACCTGTGGTTCATCATTCCGCAGATCTTCGGTTTCCTGACCTTCTTCATCGCCGGCGTCGCCGTGACTCACCGTCACCCGTTCGACCAGCCGGAAGCGGAGCAGGAACTGGCTGACGGTTACCACATTGAATACGCCGGCATGAAATGGGGCATGTTCTTCGTCGGCGAGTACATCGGCATCGTGTTGATTTCGGCGCTGCTGGTGACCTTGTTCTTCGGTGGCTGGCACGGTCCGTTCAACATTCTGCCGCAGATCCCGTTCATCTGGTTTGCGCTGAAAACCGCGTTCTTCATCATGATCTTCATCCTGTTGCGCGCCTCGATTCCGCGCCCACGGTATGACCAAGTGATGGACTTCAGCTGGAAGTTCTGCCTGCCGCTGACCCTCGTCAACATGCTGGTGACCGCTGCGATCGTGTTGCTCAACACGCCCGCCGTCGCGGCTCAGTGAGGATAGAGAATCATGAAGTACATATTTGACATCGTGCATGGCTTCTTCACCCAGCTTCGCAGCCTGGTGATGATTTTCGGCCACGCCTTCCGCAAGCGCGACACGCTGCAGTACCCGGAAGAACCGGTCTACCTGCCGCCGCGCTACCGTGGCCGTATCGTCCTGACCCGCGACCCTGATGGCGAAGAGCGTTGTGTAGCCTGCAACCTGTGCGCCGTGGCGTGCCCGGTCGGGTGCATCTCGCTGCAGAAAGCTGAAACCGAAGACGGTCGCTGGTACCCGGACTTCTTCCGCATCAACTTCTCGCGCTGCATTTTCTGCGGCCTCTGCGAGGAAGCCTGCCCGACCACCGCGATCCAGCTGACACCGGATTTCGAGATGGCCGAGTTCAAACGTCAGGACCTGGTTTACGAGAAAGAAGATCTGCTGATCTCCGGCCCCGGCAAAAACCCTGATTACAACTTCTATCGTGTTGCAGGTATGGCGATTGCCGGGAAGCCGAAAGGCTCCGCGCAGAATGAAGCCGAACCGATCAACGTGAAGAGCTTGCTGCCTTAAGGAAGAAAGATGGAATTCGCTTTCTATTTCGCATCGGGTATCGCTGTGGTGTCCACGCTTCGCGTGATCACCCACACCAACCCTGTGCACGCCCTGCTCTACCTGATCATTTCGCTGATCGCCGTGGCCATGACGTTCTTCGCCCTCGGCGCACCGTTTGCCGGTGTTCTGGAAGTGATCGCCTACGCTGGCGCCATCATGGTGCTGTTCGTGTTCGTGGTGATGATGCTGAACCTGGGCCCGGCCTCGGTTCAGCAAGAGCGCGTCTGGCTCAAGCCCGGCATCTGGCTCGGCCCGGTGATTCTCGGCGCCCTGCTGCTGGCTGAACTGCTGTACGTGCTGTTCTCCCACCAGAGCGGCCAGGCCGTCGGCCACACCACCGTAGACGCCAAGGCCGTGGGCATCAGCCTGTTCGGTCCGTACCTGCTGGTGGTCGAACTCGCCTCGATGCTGCTGCTCGCCGCAGCCGTGACGGCGTTCCACTTGGGCCGTAACGAAGCCAAGGAGCAATGACGATGCCTGCTATCCCTTTGGAGCATGGTCTGGCGGTCGCCGGCATCCTGTTCTGCCTCGGTCTGGTCGGCCTGATGGTCCGCCGCAACATTCTCTTCGTGCTGATGAGCCTGGAGGTCATGATGAATGCCTCCGCTTTGGCGTTCATCGTTGCCGGTAGCCGCTGGGCGCAGCCGGATGGACAGATCATGTTCATCCTGGTGATCAGCCTGGCAGCCGCCGAGGCCAGTATCGGCCTGGCGATCCTGCTGCAACTGTATCGCCGCTTCCACACGCTCGATATCGACGCTGCCAGTGAGATGCGCGGATGAATCTTCTCTATCTGACTTTCGTATTCCCTCTCATCGGTTTCCTGCTGCTGTCGTTCTCCCGTGGACGCCTCTCGGAAAACCTGTCGGCGCTGATCGGCGTCGGTTCCATCGGCCTGTCTGCCATCGTCACCGCTTACGTGATCTGGCAGTTCAACGTTGCGCCACCTGAAGGCGGTCACTACACCCAGGTGTTGTGGCAGTGGATGGCGGTGGAAGGCTTCACGCCGAACTTCGCGCTGTACCTGGATGGTCTGTCCCTGACCATGCTCGGTGTGGTCGTTGGTGTCGGCTTCCTGATCCACCTGTTCGCGTCCTGGTACATGCGCGGTGAAGCCGGCTACTCGCGCTTCTTCGCCTACACCAACCTGTTTATCGCCAGCATGCTGTTCCTGGTCCTGGGCGATAACCTGTTGTTCCTGTACTTCGGCTGGGAAGGCGTGGGCCTGTGCTCGTACCTGTTGATCGGTTTCTACTACAGCAACCGCAACAACGGTAACGCGGCACTCAAAGCCTTTATCGTGACCCGCATCGGCGACGTGTTCATGGCCATCGGCCTGTTCATCCTGTTCGCCCAACTGGGCACGCTGAACGTCCAGGAACTGCTGGTGCTGGCACCGCAGAAATTCCAGGCCGGCGACTTCTGGATGGTCATGGCCACCCTGATGCTGCTGGGCGGCGCTGTCGGTAAATCCGCGCAACTGCCGCTGCAAACCTGGCTGGCGGATGCGATGGCCGGTCCTACTCCGGTTTCGGCACTGATCCACGCCGCGACCATGGTGACCGCCGGTGTCTACCTGATCGCCCGTACCCACGGCCTGTTCACCCTGGCGCCGGAAATCCTGCATCTAGTAGGAATCGTCGGTGGCGTGACCCTGGTACTCGCCGGTTTCGCGGCACTGGTTCAGACCGACATCAAACGTATCCTCGCCTACTCGACCATGAGCCAGATCGGCTACATGTTCCTGGCACTGGGCGTTGGCGCATGGGATGGCGCGATTTTCCACCTGATGACCCACGCCTTCTTCAAGGCGCTGCTGTTCCTTGCGTCCGGTGCTGTGATCGTTGCCTGCCACCACGAGCAGAACATCTTCAAGATGGGCGGACTGTGGAAGAAACTGCCACTGGCCTACGCCAGCTTCATCGTCGGCGGCGCGGCCCTGGCGGCCCTGCCACTGGTGACCGCAGGCTTCTACTCCAAGGACGAAATCCTGTGGGAAGCGTTTGCCAGCGGTAACCAGGGTCTGCTGTACGCAGGTCTGGTCGGTGCGTTCATGACTTCGCTGTACACCTTCCGCCTGATCTTCATCGCGTTCCACGGTGAAGTGAAGACCGAAGCGCACGCCGGTCACGGCATCGCTCACTGGCTGCCACTGTCGGTGCTGATCGTATTGTCCACCGCCATTGGCGCGATGATCGTTCCGCCGCTGCACGGTGTGCTGCCGGAAAGCGTCGGCCATGCCGGCGGCGAAGCCAAGCACAGTCTGGAAATCGCCTCGGGCGCCATCGCCCTGGCCGGTATCCTGCTGGCCGCGTTGCTGTTCCTCGGCAAGCGTCGTTTCGTCACTGCAATCGCCAACAGCGGCATCGGCCGCTTCCTTTCGGCCTGGTGGTTCGCTGCCTGGGGCTTCGACTGGATCTACGACAAACTGTTCGTCAAGCCATACCTGGCGATCAGCCATGTACTGCGCAAAGACCCGCTCGACCAGACCATCGGTCTGATCCCGCGTATGGCCAAAGGCGGTCACACCGCCCTGAGCCGTACCGAAACCGGTCAACTGCGTTGGTACGCGGCATCGATGGCAGCCGGCTCCGTGCTGGTCATCGGCGCCATCGTGCTGGTAGCGGTCTGAATATGAACCTTGCGAACTTGCGAAAGGAATTGAGCCCGTCATGATTCTGCCTTGGCTAATCCTGATCCCCTTCATCGGCGGCCTGCTGTGCTGGATGGGTGAGCGCTTCGGCGCCACCCTCCCCCGCTGGATTGCGCTGATCACCATGTCCCTGTTGCTCTCCCTCGGCCTCTGGCTGTGGGCCACCGGTGACTATTCATTTGCCCCGGCGCCTGGCGCCGACCCGACCTGGGCGCTTGAGTTCAAGCACATCTGGATCGAGCGCTTCGGCATCAGCGTGCACCTGGCCCTCGACGGCCTGTCGCTGCTGATGATCATGCTGACCGGTCTGCTGGGTGTGCTGTCGGTACTCTGCTCGTGGAAAGAGATTCAACGTCACGTTGGCTTCTTCCACTTGAACCTGATGTGGATCCTGGGCGGTGTCGTCGGCGTGTTCCTCGCCCTCGACCTGTTCATGTTCTTCTTCTTCTGGGAAATGATGCTGGTGCCGATGTACTTCCTCATCGCGCTCTGGGGTCACAGTTCTTCGGACGGCAAGAAAACCCGGATCTACGCGGCGACCAAGTTCTTCATCTTCACTCAGGCTTCCGGCCTGATCATGTTGGTGGCGATCCTGGGTCTGGTACTGGTCAACTTCAACGACACCGGCGTGATTACCTTCAACTACGCCGACCTGTTGAAAACCAAGATGTCGCTGACCACCGAGTACATCCTGATGCTCGGTTTCTTCATCGCCTTCGCGGTCAAGCTGCCAGTCGTACCGTTCCACTCCTGGTTGCCTGATGCTCACGCCCAGGCGCCGACCGCAGGTTCCGTCGACCTGGCCGGTATCTTGCTGAAAACCGCTGCGTACGGTCTGCTGCGTTTCGCCCTGCCGCTGTTCCCGAATGCGTCGGCCGAGTTTGCGCCGATTGCCATGACCCTCGGTCTGATCGGAATTTTCTACGGCGCGTTCCTGGCCTTCGCACAAACCGACATCAAGCGTCTGATTGCCTTCTCGTCCGTTTCCCACATGGGCTTCGTACTGATCGGCATTTACTCCGGCAGCCAACTGGCGCTGCAGGGCGCGGTGATGCAGATGCTGGCGCACGGTCTGTCGGCCGCGGCACTCTTTATCCTGAGCGGTCAGTTGTACGAGCGCACCCACACCCGCGACATGCGTGAAATGGGTGGCCTGTGGTCGAAGATCGCTTACCTGCCGGCCCTCAGCCTGTTCTTCGCAGCCGCGTCGCTGGGCTTGCCGGGCACCGGTAACTTTGTCGGTGAGTTCCTGATCCTGATCGGTACTTTCCCTGCTGCACCGTTGGTCACCATCATCGCGACGTCGGGCCTGGTGTTCGGTTCGGTCTACTCGCTGATCATGATCCACCGTGCTTACTTCGGTCCGGCCAAATCGGACGCGGTGCTGCATGGCATGGACGGTCGCGAACTGATCATGGTGGTCGGTCTAGCGGCACTGCTGATCTACATCGGCGTGTACCCGCAACCGTTCCTCGATACCTCTGCTGCGACGATGCATGGCGTGCAGCAATGGCTCGGCACCGCCTTCACTCAACTCGCTTCGGCCCGGTAAGAGCGCTATGGAATTCACGACTCAACACTTTATCGCGCTAGCGCCGTTGTTGATCACCAGCGCCACGATCATCGTGGTGATGCTGGCGATTGCCTGGCGCCGCAACCACTCGCAGACCTTCCTGATTTCCGTGGCGGGCCTGAACCTGGCGTTGCTGTCGATCCTGCCAGCCTTGAAAGTCGCGCCATTGGCCGTGACCCCACTGCTGCAGATCGATAGCTTTGCCTGCTTGTACATGGCGCTGATCCTGGTCGCCACCCTGGCCTGTGTGACCCTCGCCCACGCCTACCTCGGCGATGGCGGTTCGGGTTACCCGGGCAACCGCGAAGAACTGTACCTGCTGATCCTGATGGCCGCCGCCGGTGGCCTGGTTCTGGTCAGCGCGCAGCACCTGGCCGGGTTGTTCATCGGTCTGGAACTGCTCTCGGTGCCGGTCTACGGTCTGGTGGCCTACGCCTTCTTCAACAAGCGTTCGCTGGAAGCCGGTATCAAGTACATGGTGCTGTCGGCCGCCGGTTCCGCGTTCCTGTTGTTCGGTATGGCCCTGCTCTACGCCGATTCCGGCAGCCTGAGCTTTGTCGGTATCGGCCAGGCCCTCGCGGCCACCGGTCTGCCAAGCTCCCTGGCGCAAATGGGCCTGGGCATGATGCTGATCGGCCTGGCGTTCAAACTGTCGCTGGTACCGTTCCACCTCTGGACTCCGGACGTTTACGAAGGTGCTCCTGCACCGGTGGCGGCGTTCCTGGCGACCGCTTCCAAAGTCGCTGTGTTCGCGGTGATGGTGCGTCTGTTCCAGATCTCGCCAGCGGCGAGCAGCGGTGTACTCAGCGACGTGCTGACCATCATCGCCATTGCCTCGATCCTGTTCGGTAACCTGCTGGCCCTGACCCAAAGCAACCTCAAGCGTCTGCTGGGTTACTCGTCCATCGCGCACTTCGGCTACCTGCTGATCGCCCTGGTGGCGAGCAAGGGTCTGGCCGTGGAAGCCATCGGCGTGTACCTGGTCACCTACGTGATCACCAGCCTCGGCGCCTTCGGCGTGATCACCCTGATGTCCTCGCCGTACAACGGCCGTGACGCGGATGCCCTGTACGAATACCGCGGCCTGTTCTGGCGCCGTCCGTACCTGACCGCCGTCCTGACCGTGATGATGCTGTCCCTGGCCGGTATCCCGCTGACCGCGGGCTTCATCGGCAAGTTCTACATCATCGCCACCGGTGTCGAGTCGCACCAATGGTGGCTGGTTGGTTCCCTGGTACTGGGCAGCGCCATCGGCGTCTTCTACTACCTGCGCGTCATGGTCACTCTGTACCTGATGGAGCCAAACCTGCGTCGCCACGATGCGCAACTGCATTGGGAACAACGTGCAGGCGGCGTGATGCTGCTGGCCATCGCCGTACTGGCGTTCTTCCTCGGGCTGTATCCGCAGCCGTTGCTGGCTCTGGTTCAACAGGCTGGTCTGGCGGGTTGATCGCTTAGCGGTAGATCGTTGAAAACAGAAACGGCACCTTCGGGTGCCGTTTTTGCGTTTGTGGGGTTTGGTACTGCTGCCCTGCCCTCCTTCTGCAATCCCCGAATGCTCTCGCGGGATTAGTCGACTTGTCCTACAGGTGTTTTTAAGACCGGGGTCTACCGTTGTAAACGGGGATGAAAAGGATGGCCTGGATGGCTTGACCGATTCGATTATCGAGATAACACTATACGCAGGTAACGTACAGAATATGGAAGCTCTGTTCATCGAATTACCTTTGTTTCAAAAACATCGAGACGACTACCTGGACGACGAATTGTTTTGCAGCTTTCAGCTGGAGTTGCTGAAGAACCCTGAAGCGGGCGACCTCATTGAGGGCACAGGTGGGCTGCGCAAAATTCGCTTCTGCGACCAACGAAGAGGTAAAGGCAAACGCAGTGGATTACGAGTGATTTATTACTGGTGGTCGGGCTTCAATCAGTTCTGGCTGTTCACTGTGTATGGCAAAAACGAGCAAGACGACCTGTCGCCTTTCCAGAAAAAAATCTTCAGACAAGCACTGGATAGAGAAATCAAAACGAGATCCCATTATGAAACGTGACATTTTTTCCGAACTGATGGACGGCCTGGAGGCTCTGGCCGATGAGCGCCAAGGCAAGATCACGCTGCGAACTCACAAGGTTGATCTGCCCGAACTGATGCCCATCACCGCCGAGGAAGTGGTCGCCATCCGCCAACAGCTCAATCTCTCCCGGTCGGTGTTCGCGATGTATCTGCGTACCAATACCCGAACCCTGGAGAACTGGGAACAGGGGCGTGCAACTCCCAATGCCCAAGCCACGACCCTGATCCGTCTGGTCGAGCGCTTTCCGCAGACGATCGATCATCTCGCAACCCTGACTTGAACTCAGAGCGTCATGCACAAACAAAAACGGCACCTTCCGGTGCCGTTCGCCTTTCTCAGTGCCGCCGTTTACTTACGCGCATCCGCCCACGATTTCAGCAGTTCGTTGTAGCTCACGGTTTCACCCTTAGGCTTTTCGTTCGCCAGTTTCGGTTTTGGTGCACCCGGCTGATCGAACCAGTATTGCGCATCGCGCTCGGGGTTCATTTTCGGGGCGCAGGTGGCTTGGGCCTTCGAGCGTTCCAGACGGGACATGATCGCGTCCTGATCCTTGGCCAGGCCGTCGAGCGCCTGTTGCGGGGTTTTGTCGCCGCTGGCGGCTTCGGCGATGTGGCTCCACCACAGTTGCGCCAGACGCGGATAGTCCGGCACGTTGGTCCCGGTCGGGGTCCATTGCACGCGGGCCGGGCTGCGGTAGAACTCGACCAGACCACCGAGTTTCGGTGCCAGGTCGGTCATCGCTTGCGAGTTGATGTCCGACTCGCGAATTGGTGTCAGGCCGACGATGGTTTTCTTCAGCGACACGGTTTTCGACGTCACGAATTGCGCATAGAGCCAGGCAGCCAGTTTCTGTTTCTCAGGCGTGGACTTCATGAACGTCCAGGAACCCACGTCCTGATAACCCAGCTTCATGCCCTCTTCCCAATACGGACCGCGCGGCGAAGGCGCCATGCGCCATTTCGGTGTGCCGTCGGCGTTCACCACGGGCAGACCCGGTTTGGTCATGTCGGCGGTGAATGCGGTGTACCAGAAGATCTGTTGGGCGATGTTGCCCTGGGACGGTACCGGGCCGGACTCGGAGAAGGTCATGCCCGCCGCTTCCGGTGGTGCATAGGCCTTGAGCCAGTCGACGTATTTGGTGGTGGCAAATACCGCCGCCGGGCCGTTGGTGTCGCCACCGCGAGTCACGCTGGAACCGACCGGGTGGCAGTCCTCGACGCGGATGCCCCACTCGTCCACCGGCAAACCGTTAGGCAAGCCCTTGTCGCCACCACCCGCCATGGAGAACCAGGCATCGGTGAAGCGCCAGCCCAGGGACGGGTCTTTCTTGCCGTAATCCATGTGCCCGTAGACCCGCTTGCCGTCGATTTCCTTGACGTCTTCGCTGAAGAATTTGGCGATGTCTTCATAGGCCGACCAGTTCACCGGAACGCCCAGCTCGTAACCGTACTTTTCCTTGAACTTGGCTTTAAGGTCCGCGCGCTCGAACCAGTCGGCGCGGAACCAGTAGAGGTTGGCGAATTGCTGGTCGGGCAGTTGATAGAGCTTGCCGTCGGGCGCGGTGGTGAAGGAAAGGCCGATGAAATCCTTGAGATCCAGGGTCGGCGAAGTGAAGTTTTTACCTTCATTGGCCATCAGGTCGGTAATGGATTCAGTCTTGCCGTAACGGAAGTGCGTGCCGATCAGGTCAGAGTCGTTGACCCAGCCGTCATAGATGCTCTTATCCGACTGCATCACGGTCTGCAGCTTTTCCACCACGTCGCCTTCCTGCAGCAAATCGTGGGTCACCTTGATCCCGGTGATCTCGGTAAAAGCCTTGGCCAATACCTTGGACTCATATTCGTGAGTGGTCAGGGTCTCCGAGACGACCTTGATGTCCATCCCGCGAAACGGCTCGGCGGCCTTGATGAACCACTTCAGTTCCGCGAGTTGCTGATCCGCCGACAGGGTGGACGGTTTGAACTCGCTGCCGATCCATTTTTTCGCGGCTTCTTCGTAGGCATCGGCCCAGGCCGAAGCGCTCAAACCGCTGAGTGCCAGCATGGCTGCCAATGAAATGCTATGTCGCAGCTTATTGTTTTTGTCGAACATAGAGACCTCCTTTTAGGGTTTCGGAGCAACATTGCCGAGCGATTCGACTAGCCCCAACGCATCACAGCCAACAGCCACACCAGGGACAACGCGAACGCTACCCAGATGCTCCAGTCGGTGACGCCGATTACCAGCAAATGCAGGTAGGCGCTGCCGAGAAGACCGATAAACAGACGATCGCCACGGGTGGTGGCAATCGGCAAAAAACCACGCCGAAGAACGCTCGGCGAGCGTAGTTCCCACGTCGTCATGCCCACCAGAATCAGGCCAATGACGGTGAAGAACGCCGCTGTGGGGACAGTCCAACTCATCCATTCCATCATCAGTTCCTCATACTCGGCCGAGGGCAAAGCCCTTGGCCACGTGGTTACGGACAAACCAGATCACCAGCATGCCCGGCAGGATGGTCAACACCCCCGCCGCCGCCAGCACGCCCCAGTCGATGCCGGACGCCGAAACGGTTCGGGTCATCACCGCGGCAATCGGCTTGGCGTTGACCGAGGTCAGCGTCCGCGCCAGCAACAATTCGACCCAGGAAAACATGAAGCAGAAGAACGCCGTCACGCCGATCCCCGAGCCAATCAGCGGCACGAAAATCTTCACGAAGAACTTGGGAAAACTGTAGCCATCAATGTAGGCAGTTTCGTCGATTTCCTTCGGAACGCCGGACATGAAGCCCTCGAGAATCCACACCGCCAACGGCACGTTGAACAGGCAATGCGCCAACGCCACGGCGATGTGGGTGTCGAACAGACCAATCGAGGAATACAGCTGGAAGAACGGCAACAGGAATACCGCCGGTGGCGCCATGCGGTTGGTCAGCAGCCAGAAGAACAGGTGCTTGTCGCCGAGGAAGCGATACCGCGAGAACGCGTACGCTGCCGGCAACGCCACGCTCAGGGAAATCAGCGTGTTCAGGCTCACGTAATACAGCGAGTTGAGGTAACCGGTGTACCAGGCCGGATCGGTGAAGATCACCTTGTAGTTGGCAAAGGTGAAATCCTGCGGAAACAGCGTCAGGCCGCTGAGGATTTCGGTGTTGCTCTTGAAGGACATGTTCAGCAGCCAGTAGATCGGCACCAGCAGGAACAGGATGTAGATCAGCAGTGGAATTAGCTTTCTCTTGCTCATGGCGGACCTCAGCGGTTGGCGTCAGAGTGAGTCATGGCGGTGTAGAACAGCCAGGACACCAACAGGATGATCAGGAAGTACACCAGCGAGAACGCCGCCGCCGGGCCGAGGTCGAATTGGCCGATGGCCATTTGCGTCAAGGTCTGGCTGAGGAAGGTCGTGGCATTGCCCGGCCCGCCGCCCGTGAGCACGAACGGCTCGGTGTAGATCATGAAACTGTCCATGAACCGCAGCATCACCGCGATCAACAGCACGCTCTTGAGCTTGGGCAACTGGATGTGCCGGAACACCGCCCAGGCGGATGCGCGATCAATCCGCGCGGCCTGGTAGTACACATCCGGAATCGCTCGCAACCCGGAGAAACACAACAGCGCCACCAGCGACGTCCAGTGCCAGACATCCATCACCAGCACCGTGACCCAGGCGTCCATGGTGTTGGCCGCATAGTTATAGTTGATGCCCATCGCATTGAGGCTCGAACCGAGCAAGCCGATGTCGGCCCGGCCAAAAATCTGCCAGATGGTGCCGACCACGTTCCATGGAATCAGCAGCGGAATCGCCAGGATGATCAGCACCAGGGAAGACCAGCGGCCCTTGGTCGGCATGGTCAGGGCGATGGCGATGCCCAGCGGGATTTCGATCAGCAACACGCAGCCGGAGTAGATGAACTGACGCAGCAGCGAGTCGTGCAGCCGTGGGTCGAGCAGCACCTGTTTGTACCAGTCGGCGCCGACGAAGTAGCGGCTGGACTGGTCGAAGATGTCCTGCACCGAATAGTTGACCACGGTCATCATCGGGATCACCGCACTGAACGCCACCAGCAAAAACACCGGCAGCACCAGCCACCAGGCCTTGTTGTTCTGCACCTTGTTCATGGCAGCACCTCCAGCAGGTAATCATCGGCATAGACCATCAACCATTGCGCCGGAAAGCTGATGTACGCCGTGCCCTCCGGCACCGGTTTGTCTTCCGCCAACCGCACTTTCAACGTCACGCCGTCGAGGTTCAGGGTCATGATCTTGTAGGTGCCGAGGTCTTCGACGTGTACGACCTTTGCCTGCATCGCGTCGTCAAACGGTTCGTCCCACACGTGTACGAACTCAGGTCGGATGCCAACCTTCAGGGTCTTCCATTCGGACGCGGCGATGCGTTGCAGTTGCGCCTCGGACAACGGCAAATGCGTCGAGGCAAAACCGACACCGCCCGGTTGCGGCTGCACGTCGATCAGGTTCATCCCCGGACTGCCGATGAAATAACCGACAAAGGTATGGCTCGGCCGTTCGAACAATTCCCGTGGCGTGCCGAACTGCACGATCTGCCCGCCGTACATCACCGCGATCTTGTCGGCGAAGGTCGAGGCTTCGAGTTGATCGTGGGTGACGTAGACCATGGTGATGTTGAACTGCTCGTGGATCTGTTTGAGCTTGCGCCGCAGCTTCCACTTCAAGTGCGGGTCGATCACCGTCAGCGGTTCATCAAAGAGGATGGCGGAGACGTCATCGCGCACCAGCCCGCGGCCCATCGAGACTTTCTGCTTTTCGTCAGCGGTGAGGTTGCGCGCCTTCTTGCTCAGCAACGCCTGGAGGTCGAGGACCTCGGCAATTTCCTGCACCTTGCTGTGAATTTTCGCTTCGGCCATGCCTTGATTGCGCAGCGGAAAGGCCAGGTTGTCGAACACCGTCATGGTGTCGTAGACCACCGGAAACTGGAAAACCTGAGCGATATTGCGCTTCTCCGGGGTCAGGTCGTTGACCGCTTTTCCGTCGAACAGGACATGGCCCTGGGACGGGCTGAGCAATCCGGAAATGATGTTGAGCAAGGTCGACTTGCCGCAACCCGAAGGCCCGAGCAAGGCGTAGGCACCGCCCTGCTCCCAGATGTGATCCATCTCGCGGATCGCGTAATCCTCGGGGCCGCTCGGCGTGCGCGTGTAACTGTGGGCGAGGTTCTGCAAACGGATTTCGGCCATCAGGCAACCCTCGCGATACGGCGACCGGGCGCTTGGACCAGCCGCCCCTGCGCATCGAACACAAACAGTTTATGGGTCGGGATATAGATGCGGATCGGCGCATCGACGTCGTATTCGTGAACCCCGGGCAAATGCAGCACCAGCAGGAAATGCTCGTTGCGCACGTGGAGGAAGGTTTCCGAGCCGCTGATCTCGGCGACCTCGACGGTCACTGCCAGTTCGAGGTCATCGTCGTTGCTCGGCACCAGCGAGATGTGGCTCGGACGCACGCCGAAGCGGAACTCGCCTTCGCCCACCGGACGCAAATCGACGTTCAACGGGAAGTGCACGAAATTGGCGAAGCTGACTTCGTTGCCGGCGATGCGTCCGGGCATCAGGTTGATCGGCGGTTCGGAGAACAGCTCGGCGGCCAGCACCGATTGCGGCTGGTGATAGACCTCGGACGACTTGCCGCTCTGGATCACCCGGCCCTCATGAAGAATGGTCGTGGTGCCACCGAGCGCCAGCGCTTCGTTGGGCTCGGTGGTGGCGTAGATGGCGATGGTGTGTCGCGCCTTGAACAGCTCGCGCATTTCCTGACGCAGTTCTTCGCGCAACTTGTAGTCGAGGTTGACCAGCGGCTCGTCGAACAGGATCAGTTCGGCGTCCTTGACCAGCGCCCGGGCCATCGCGGTGCGCTGTTGCTGACCGCCGGAGAGCTCCAGCGGATAGCGCTGGAGAAACTTCTCGATGCGCAGCATCTTCGCGGTTTCCAGCACCTTGCTCTGGATCAGTTCGTTGGACACGCCGGCCTGACGCAGCGGCGAGGCGATGTTCTCGAACACCGTCATGGTCGGGTAGTTGATGAACTGCTGATAGACCATCGACACGTTACGCAAGCGCACCGGGCGTTGGGTGACGTCGACGCCGTTCATCAGGATGCGGCCGCTGTCGGGCTTGTCCAGGCCCGCCATCAGGCGCATGAGACTGGTTTTGCCGGACAGCGTGCGGCCCAGCAAAACGTTGAAGGATCCAGGTTCGAAACTCAGGCACGCATCGTCGATCCAGGTCTGGCCCTCGACGGTGCGGCTGACGTGCTCCAGAGTGAGTGACATGGCTCGGCCTTTTTATTATTGGAGTCAAGCGACCGGAGCAGTAGAGCGAGTTTCATGCCAGAAATTGCAACGTGTTGATCTGGCTTGGAAATCCTTGAAACAGCGGTGAAACCGCTTTCGTTGCTGAACAGAAATGAACAACGACGGCTGAACAATTGAACAATCGAACCGTTGACAATGAACAATAGTGAACAACACTCTACGCACTGTTCACGCCCACTGTAGGAGCCGGCTTGCCGGCGATGGCGCCCTCAAAATCGCCATCGCCAGCAAGCTGGCTCCTACAGGGGCGTGGCGTGTCAGAACCATCATAAAAACAATAAAAGCTTGCTCAGAGATCGACTGCCATGGCCGCACCTGCCTCGCCGCTCTCCCACGACTCCATCATCCAGGACTCCTGGTCCCGTTGCCGCGCGTTCGGGCTCGATCATCAGAGTGCCCCGGCATTCGACCAGCTACCGGCGGCGGACATCGCGCAGTTGCTGGAAAGCCAGCATTCATTGGTGCAGACCACCCATCAGGAGGTCCTGCCCTATTACGAAAACATCCTCAGCAATTCCAATTGCCTGATCATGCTCGCCGACAATCAGGGCCAGGTCCTGACCTCCTGGGGCACCCAGCGCTTCATCGAGCCGAGTCTGACCCGCGGCTTCAGCGCCGGCGCCAGCTGGATGGAGCGTTGCAGCGGCACCAATGCGATCGGCACCGCCCTGGCCTGTGAGCAGGCGGTGCACATCGAGCACGATGAACATTTCCTCAAGGCCAACCGCTTCATGACAGGTTCCGCCGCGCCGATTTTCGATGCCGAACGCAAGGTCATCGCGGTGCTGGACGTGTCCAGCGACAGTTACCTGCCGCCGTCCCACACCCTCGGCATGGTCAAGATGATGAGCCAGACCGTGGAAAACCGGCTGATCCTCAACCTGTTCCACGGCCAGCACTTTCAACTGACGTTCAACACCGGGTTGAACAATCTCGACAGCCAATGGGCCGGTCTGTTGATTTTCGATGAGACCGGCCAGGTGCTCTCAGCCAATCGCCGCGCCGACAATCTGCTGGGCATCAGCCTGTCGCGGGTCAGTGTCGAAAGCCTGTTCAAGGTCTCGTTGCTCGAACTGCTGAATCAGCCGGACGGCCTGCCCTTCTCCCTCCAGGCTTCCGGGCGCAACCGCTTCCAGTGCCTGTTGAAGCGGCCGAAACAGGCGCCGATCCAGGCAAGAATGTTCGCCGAGCCCGCCGTGGCGGCACCCGCACCCGCCGCCATCAGCCTCAATACCCTGCATTTCGGCGACAGCCGTGTGGAAAAAGCCGTGCGCCAGGCCGAGCGCCTGCTGGAGAAAGACATTCCGCTGTTGATCCACGGCGAAACCGGGGTCGGCAAGGAAGTGTTCGTCAAGGCGCTGCATCAGGCCAGTTCGCGCAGCAAACAACCATTCATTGCCGTCAACTGTGCAGCGATCCCCGCCGAACTGGTGGAGTCCGAGCTGTTTGGCTACGAGAAAGGCGCGTTTACGGGTGCCAATCAGAAAGGCAGCATCGGGCTGATTCGCAAGGCCGACAAAGGCACGCTGTTTCTCGATGAAATCGGTGACATGCCATTGCCAACCCAAGCCCGGCTATTAAGGGTGTTGCAGGAACGCTGCGTGCAGCCGGTGGGCAGCAGCGAGCTGTTCCCGGTGGATATCCGCATTATCTCGGCGACCAACCGCTCGTTGCGCGAGCAGGTTCAGTTGGGACGGTTTCGCGAAGACCTGTATTACCGGATCGGCGGCTTGACCCTGGAATTGCCGCCGCTCAGGGAACGCAGCGACAAGCAGGCGCTGTTCAAACGCTTGTGGGAACAACACCGTGAACCCTCGCAGTGGGCCGGGTTGAGCCGTGAGGTGCTGGAGTTGTTCGGCCGTCATCCGTGGCCGGGGAATTTAAGGCAGGTCAGCAGCGTGATGCAGGTGGCGCTGGCCATGGCGGAAGAGCAACCGGTGCGGCCGGAGCATTTGCCGGATGATTTTTTTGTCGATCTGGAGATGGAGCCGGTGGAGGTGGATGAGCCGTTGGCGGTTGATTTGAATGATGTGGAGGATTTGAATCGGCAGTTGCAGGCGGCTGGGGGGAATATTTCCCATCTCGCCCGGCGGTTGGGGGTTAGTCGCAATACCCTTTACAAGCGGTTGCGCCAGTCGGAATGATGGGGCATCCGCAGCGGCGGCGCCCGGTTTGAGACCATTCGCGGGCAAGCCTCGCTCCTACAGGGACCGCGCCGTTCGCCAACACCGTGAACGACGCGGTCCCTGTAGGAGCGAGGCTTGCCCGCGAAGACGTCAGCCCTGTCACCGCTGAATCAATCCCACCCCAAAAACAAAAACCCGCACAAGGCGGGTTTTGTTTGTAACAAACGCAGCAATCAGTCAGCCAGACGCCAGGTCGTACCACCCTTGCCGTCTTCCAGCACCACACCCATCGCGGTCAGTTGATCGCGAATACGGTCGGATTCCGCCCAGTCCTTACCCGCACGTGCCGCCAGACGCGCAGCAATCAGCGCATCAACCTCAGCCGCATCAACCCGCCCTTCGGCACCGGCCTGCAGGAAGTCATCGGCCTCAAGCTGCAACACACCCAGCACGCTCGCCAGCTCTTTCAGACGCGCCGCCAGACCCGCCGCCGCATCAAGATCGCTCTCGCGCAGACGGTTGATCTCGCGAACCATCTCGAACAGCACCGCGCAGGCTTCCGGCGTGCCGAAGTCGTCGTTCATCACCTGAGTGAAGCGCTCGACAAAAGCTTCGCCGCCAGCAGGCGCGACAGTCGGCAGGCCTTTCAACGCGTGGTAGAAACGCTCGAGTGCGCCTTTGGCGTCCTTGAGGTTGTCTTCCGAATAGTTGATCGCGCTGCGGTAGTGGCTCGACACCAGCAGGTAACGCACGACTTCCGGGTGGTACTTTTCCAGCACGTCGCGAATGGTGAAGAAGTTGTTCAAGGACTTGGACATCTTCTCGCCATTGATGCGAATCATGCCGCAATGCATCCACGCGTTGGCGTAAGTCTTGCCGGTGGCCGCTTCGCTCTGGGCGATTTCGTTTTCATGGTGCGGGAACTCAAGGTCGCTGCCGCCGCCATGAATGTCGAAGGTCTCGCCCAGGCAGCAGGTCGACATCACCGAGCACTCGATGTGCCAGCCCGGACGACCGTCGCCCCATGGCGAAGGCCAGCTCGGCTCACCCGGCTTGGCGCCTTTCCACAGCACGAAGTCCAGCGGGTCCTGCTTGGACTCGTCGACTTCGATCCGCGCGCCGATGCGCAGGTCTTCGATCTTCTTGCGCGACAGCTTGCCGTAGCCCATGAACTTGGCGACGCGGTAGTACACGTCGCCATTGCCCGGTGCGTAGGCGTAACCCTTGTCGATCAGGGTCTGGATCATGGTCTGCATGCCAGCGATGTGATCGGTGGCCCGCGGTTCCATGTCCGGCTTGAGGATGTTGAGGCGCGCCTCGTCCTCGTGCATCGCAGTGATCATGCGCTCGGTCAGCACGTCGAACGGCTCGCCGTTCTCCTTGGCCCGATTGATGATCTTGTCTTCAATGTCGGTGATGTTGCGCACATACGTCAGGTTATAACCGCTGAACCGCAACCAGCGGGTCACCAGGTCAAACGCGACCATGCTGCGGCCGTGGCCAATGTGGCAGTAGTCGTACACGGTCATCCCGCAGACGTACATGCGCACATTGTTGCCATCCAGCGGTTTGAATACTTCTTTGCTCTTGGTGAGCGTGTTGTAGATCGAAAGCACGTTAGAGGTTCCTTGAATCACTGGCCCCACGAATCACGCAAGGTCACGGTACGGTTGAATACCGGAGCACCTGGTTTCGAGTCCTTGATATCCGCGCAGAAGTAACCTTCGCGCTCGAACTGGAAACGGTCTTCCGGCTGTGCATTGCCCAGGGAGGGTTCAGCACGACAACCAGTGAGTACTTGCAGCGAATCAGGGTTGATGTTGTCCAGGAAACTGGCGCTGTCTTCGGCCTTTTCAGGGTTCGGCGAGCGGAACAGGCGATCGTACAGACGCACTTCGCACTCGACGCTGGCCGCGGCCGGCACCCAGTGAATCACGCCTTTGACCTTGCGGCCTTCAGGGTTCTTGCCCAGGGTTTCCGGGTCGTACGAGCAACGCAGTTCGACGATGTTGCCATCGGCGTCCTTGATCGCTTCGTCGGCACGGATCACATAGCTGCCGCGCAGACGCACTTCGCCGGCCGGTTCCAGGCGCTTGTAGCCTTTTGGCGGCTCTTCCATGAAGTCATCGCGGTCGATGTAGATTTCACGGGCGAACGGCAGCTTGCGCACGCCGAGTTCTTCTTTCTGCGGGTGACGAGGCAGTTCGAGGTGATCGATCTTGTCTTCCGGGTAGTTGGTGATCACGACTTTCAACGGACGAAGCACGCACATGGCGCGCGGGGCGTTCGCGTCGAGGTCCTGACGGATGCTGAACTCAAGCATGCCGAAGTCAACCACGCCGTCGGAACGGTTGGTGCCGATCATGTCGCAGAAATTGCGGATCGACGCCGGGGTGTAGCCACGGCGGCGGAAGCCGGACAGCGTGGACATGCGCGGATCGTCCCAGCCATTGACGTGCTTCTCATCGACCAACTGCTTGAGCTTGCGCTTGCTGGTGATGGTGTAGTTCAGGTTCAGGCGGCTGAACTCGTACTGGCGCGGGTTCGCCGGCACCGGCAGGTTCTCGAGGAACCACTCGTACAGCGGACGATGGCTTTCGAACTCCAGGGTGCAGATCGAGTGGGTGATGCCTTCGATGGCGTCCGACTGACCGTGGGTGAAGTCGTAGTTCGGGTAGATGCACCACTTGTCACCGGTCTGGTGGTGATGCGCATGGCGGATGCGATACATGATCGGATCGCGCAGGTTCATGTTCGGCGAAGCCATGTCGATCTTGGCCCGCAGCACACGTGCGCCGTCCGGGAACTCGCCGGCACGCATGCGGGCGAACCAGTCGAGGTTTTCTTCGACGCTGCGATCACGGAACGGGCTGTTGCGGCCCGGCTCGGTCAGCGTGCCACGGTATTCCTTGGCTTGTTCCGGGCTCAGGTCGTCAACATAGGCCTTGCCGGCCTTGATCAGTTCAACGGCCCAGTCGTGCAACTGGTCGAAATACTGCGAGGCATAGCGCACTTCGCCGGACCATTCGAAACCCAGCCATTTGACGTCGCTTTCGATGGCGTCGATGTATTCCTGGTCTTCCTTGGCCGGGTTGGTGTCGTCGAAACGCAGGTGGGTGACGCCGCCAAACTCCTGGGCCAGACCGAAGTTCACACAGATCGACTTGGCGTGACCGATGTGCAGGTAGCCGTTGGGCTCAGGCGGGAAACGGGTGACGATCTGCGTGTGCTTACCCGAGTCCAGGTCCGCCTGGATGATCGGGCGCAGGAAATTGACCGGCACGGCAGGGCCGGTCTTGGAATTCGAGGTAGGGTCGACAGTGGGCTTGCTCATAGGATCCTTGAACGTACAAGTGCGCGGCCGGAACACGGGCCTGATAAAACAAAGCCGCTATCATAGCCGAAGCCGTCAAGTCGCTGACAGTACAGGCCCGAAAACGGCTGCATTTAATCGGATGCAAATGAAAAACAGCCTCGAAATTGGCGTCTGTCGCGCTAAACTGCGCACCTTGGCCGACATCGGCCGGACCGGTTGAGGGCTCGACAGCCCTGAAACCCACGAATTCCCAGAAAGAGTACCGATCATGACCCAAGTCAAACTGACCACCAACCACGGCGACATCGTCCTGGAACTGAACGCTGAGAAAGCCCCGATCACCGTGGCCAACTTCATCGAATACGTTAAAGCCGGTCACTACGAAAACACTGTTTTCCACCGCGTCATCGGTAACTTCATGATCCAGGGCGGCGGTTTCGAGCCAGGCATGAAAGAAAAGAAAGACAAACGCCCAAGCATCCAGAACGAAGCCGACAACGGTCTTTCCAACGACAAATACACCGTCGCCATGGCCCGCACCATGGAGCCGCATTCGGCTTCCGCCCAGTTCTTCATCAACGTCGCTGACAACAGCTTCCTGAACCACAGCGGCAAGAACGTTCAGGGCTGGGGCTACGCAGTGTTCGGCAAAGTGACCGCCGGCACCGACGTTGTCGACAAGATCAAAGGCGTGTCCACCACCTCCAAGGCCGGCCACCAGGACGTACCAGCAGACGACGTGATCATCGAGAAAGCCGAGATCATTGAGTGATATTGCTGATTTCAGACTTGCATCTGGAAGAGGAGCGCCCGGACATCACCCGGGCGTTTCTGGATTTGCTCGCCGGACGCGCCCGCTCGGCGAGTGCGTTGTACATCCTCGGCGACTTTTTCGAAGCGTGGATTGGCGACGATGCCATGACGCCCTTCCAGCGTTCCATCTGCCAGGCCCTGCGCGACCTCAGCGACAGCGGCACGGCGATTTTTCTGATGCACGGCAATCGCGACTTCATGCTCGGCCAGGCCTTTTGCAAACAGGCCGGTTGTACGTTGTTGAAGGATCCGAGTGTCGTGCAGTTCAACGGCGAGCCGGTGCTCTTGATGCACGGCGACAGCCTCTGCACCCGCGACGAGGCTTATATGAAGCTGCGTCGTTACCTGCGCAACCCGATCACCCTGTTCATCCTGCGCCACTTGCCGTTGCGCACCCGCCATAAACTGGCGCGCAAACTGCGCAGCGAAAGCCGTGCGCAGACGCGGATGAAGGCCAATGACATTGTCGATGTCACGCCGGACGAAGTGCCACGGGTGATGCAGGCTTATGGTGTGAAAACCCTGATCCACGGGCACACCCATCGCCCGGCCATCCACAAGTTGCAGATTGGCGAGCAAGCGGCCAAGCGCATTGTGCTGGGGGATTGGGATCGCCAAGGGTGGGCGTTGCAGGTGGATGAGAGTGGGTTTGCGTTGGCGCCGTTTGACTTCACCCCGCCGCCAGCGTTAACCAACAACACAAATCCCCTGTAGGAGCGAGCCTGCTCGCTCCTACAGGGACTGTGTTTCCTAGTGGCCGGAGGCCGCGGGCCCGGCCTTTGCCGCGAACGGCGGTTTCGCCAGCCATACCAGCACGATCAACCCCATGAACGCCCACCCCAGCAAAGTGAAGTAATCCACGGTGGAGAGCATGTACGCCTGGCTGGTCAGCACATGATCGAGCTGCGCATACGCCGGGTTGTTCGCACCGCCCAGCGCATTCAGGGCCTCGCGGGTCGCCGGTTCGTAGGTGCTGATGCTCTCGCTCATGTAGGCGTGATGCTGATCCGCCCGGCGAATCCAGATCCACGTGGTCAACGACGCCGCAAAACTGCCGCCCAGGGTCCGCAGGAACGTCGCGAGGCCCGCGCCATCGGCGATCTGGCTCGGTGGCAGGTCCGACATCAAAATGCTCAAGGTCGGCATGAAGAACAGCGCCACGCCAATGCCCATGAACAACTGCACCAGGGCGATGTGCTGGAAGTCCACCTCGTTGGTGAACCCGGCGCGCATGAAGCAGCTGAGGCCAATCGCCAGGAACGCCAGGCCCGCCAAAAGCCGCAGGTCGAACTTGTGCGCGTACTTGCCGACAAACGGCGAGAGGATCACCGGCAGAATCCCGATCGGCGCCACCGCCAGCCCGGCCCACGTTGCCGTGTAGCCCATCTGCGTTTGCAGCCATTGCGGCAGGATCAGGTTGATGCCGAAGAACCCGGCGTAACCCAACACCAGCACAATCGTGCCGATGCGGAAGTTGCGATACGCAAACAAGCGCAGGTTGACCACCGGGTGTTTGTCGGTCATTTCCCAGATCACGAACACCGCCAGCGCAATCGCGGAAATGGCCGCGCCGATGAGGATGAAATTCGATTCGAACCAGTCGAGGTCGTTGCCCTTGTCGAGGATCACCTGCAACGCGCCGACACCGATGATCAACGTGATCAGGCCGACGTAATCCATTGGCTGATAACTGGTCACCACCGGCCGCGCCTTGAGCTGCGAACGCACCACCATCACCGCGAAAACCCCGATTGGCACGTTGATGAAGAAGATCCACGGCCAGCTATAACTGTCGGTAATCCAGCCGCCCAGAATCGGCCCGGCAATCGGCGCCACCACCGTGACCATCGCCAGCAACGCCAAGGCCATGCCGCGCCTGGCGGGGGGATAAACCGCGATCAGCAGCGTCTGGGTCATCGGGTACAACGGCCCGGCCACCAGACCTTGCAACACCCGAAAGCCGATCAGCTCCGGCATCGAGGTGGAAATGCCGCAGAGAAACGAAGCCAGCACAAACAGGATCGTCGCCCACAGAAACAGTTTCACTTCGCCAAAGCGCCGACTGAGCCAGCCAGTCAGCGGCAGCGCAATCGCATTGCTCACCGCAAACGAGGTGATCACCCAGGTGCCCTGCTCCGAACTCACGCCCAGGTTGCCGGAAATCGTCGGCAACGCCACGTTGGCGATGGTGGTGTCGAGCACTTGCATGAAAGTCGCCAGCGACAGGCCGATGGTGCTGAGCAGCAGGCTGGGCGGGGTGAAAGACGCGTTATTGCTCATCGCGAATCCTTTGAAACCTGATGGGCGCTGCGCCCATTAAAGACGCAGCTGACCGTGTAGGAGCGAGCTTGCTCGCGATGGTGGTCCAGACAACACGGGTTTCCAGACAGCCCGCGTTTTCGTTGACATCCATCGCGAGCAAGCTCGCTCCTACAGGGTCGGTGTCAGCGTTGCGCGGTTTTGCTGACCGCGGCGCTGTTGTCGTGGATCAACTGCGTGATCATCGCGTCGGCCTCGGCCAACTGACGGTCATAGACGCTGGTGCTGAACGACGCCTTTTGCGGCGGCTGTTGCGCCAGCACCGGGCCGCTCTGGTCGCGCAGGTTCACATCGACCTGAGTCGACAGGCCCACGCGCAACGGGTGCTTGGCCAGTTCTTCGGCGTTGATGTGAATCCGCACCGGCACACGCTGGACGATCTTGATCCAGTTCCCGGTGGCGTTCTGCGCCGGCAGCAGGGCAAACGCGCTGCCGGTGCCAGCGCCGAGGCTGTCGATGGTGCCGCTGAATTTCACGTCGCTGCCGTACAGGTCTGCCTGGATATCCACCGGTTGGCCGATGCGCATGTCGCGCAGTTGGGTTTCCTTGAAGTTGGCGTCGATCCACAACTGATCCAGAGGAATGACGGCCATCAGCGCGGTGCCCGGCTGAACCCGCTGACCGAGTTGTACCGAGCGCTTGGCGACGTAACCGGTCACCGGTGCAATCAGAGTGCTGCGGGAATGGTTCAGGTACGCCTGGCGCAGTTGCGCGGCGGCCGACATCACGTCCGGGTGCGACGACACCACGGTGTCATCCACCAGGGCGCTGGTGGTTTTCAGTTGCTGTTTGGCGTTGGCCAGGGCGTTTTGCGCCGAGGTCAGGTCATCGCGAGCGTGGGACAGTTCTTCCTGGGAAATCGCCCCGCCCGCCGCGAGATTTTTCCGGCGATTGAAGTTGTCCTGGGCCTTCTGCACTTCCGCCTGCTGGGCGTTGACCTGGGCTTTCATGCCGTCGACATTGCTGTACAAGCCGCGTACCTGACGCACGGTGCGAGCGAGGTTGGCCTGGGCACTTTGCAGACCGACTTCGGCGTCGTTCGGGTCGAAATTCACCAGTACCTGGCCTTCATGAACCAGGTCGCCGTCATCAGCGCCGATGCTCACGACGGTGCCGGTGACCAGCGGCGTGATTTCCACCACGTTGCCGTTCACATAGGCGTCGTCGGTGCTTTCGTTCCAGCGCCCGAAGAATTCGTGATAGCCCCAGACGCCGACACCGGCAAGGACCACCACGATGGCCAGGACCACCAGCATGACTTTGCGTTTGCGCGGGTTGCTGGTGTCCTGCGGGTTGCCGGAGGTTTGTGTGTTTTGTGCAGTGGCCATGACCATTACCTTGAATTAGTTGTGCTGCGTGGCTGGGGTTGCGTTGGCCGCGGTCAGGGTTTCACCCTGAAAACCGCCGCCCAGCGCCTGCATCAGTTGGATCGACAGGTCGATCTGCTCGGCATTCAGGTTGGCCAGCTGACGCTGGGCCTGGAGCAATTGCTGCTCGATGCTGAGCACGTCCAGGTAGTTGCCGATGCCGGAACCGTACCGCTGGACCACGGTGTTGTAAGAATCCTGGGCAATGTCGGTGGCGTGCTGCTGAGCGCCGATCTGCCGGCCGATGTCACGCAACTGATTGATGGTGTCGCTGACATCACCGAGGGCTTTCACCAGGCTTTTGTTGTACTGCGCAACGGCGAGGTCGTAATCGGCGTCGCGGGCATCGAGGTCGGCGCGCAGGCGGCCGCCGTCGAAAATCGGCAGGGAAATGGTCGGTGCGATGTTGAAGAAACGACTGGCCGGACCGAACATCGCGTCGCCTAGCAACGATTCGGCACCGGCCGCCGCGCTGAGGTTCAGGTTGGGATAGAACCGGGTCTTGCCGGCGTCAATGTTCTTGCTCGCCGCCTCGACCCGCCAGCGCGCGGCCACCAGATCGGGACGACGACCGAGCAACTCGGCGGGCAGGACCGACGGCAATGCGACGGCGCTGGACTGAAGAATCTTCGGCCGGGCGATTTCGTTGCCGCGATCCGGACCTTTGCCAAGCAAGACCGCCAAGGCGATTTTCGCGCTTTGCAGGCGTTTCTCGGCGTCGATCAGGCTGGCTTCAGACGTGGCTTCCAGGCTTTCGGTTTGCTGGAACTGGTACTGGCTGTCGATCCCGGAGCTCAGGCGACGCTGGCTCAGGTCGAGCATTTGCCGGGTACGCTTGAGGTCTTCGTTGGCCAGGTCATAAACGATGTGCGCCTGCCCCAGATCGCTGTAGGCGCGGGCGACGTCGGCAGACAGCGTCAACTGCGCGGCCTGCTGATCGACTTCGGCAGCGCGGGCCTGGCCCAACGCGGCTTCCCAGGCGTCGCGCTGGCCGCCCCAGAGGTCGAAGTTGTAATTGAAACTGGCGCCGATGTTGCGCACGGTCGAGTAGGCATCGCCCTCGCCTCTCGGGTCTTGATCCCGGGCCAGACGCGAACGGCTGACGCCGGCGCTGGCATCGAGGGTCGGCATCCGCGCAGCGTCGGCGGCATACGCAGCGGCACTGGCCTGATGGGCGCGGGCGTCGGCGATCTGCATGTCGGGGCTGTCGTGCAGGGCTTCGCGAATCAGACCGTCGAGCTGCGGGTCGCCGAGGCTTTTCCACCAGTCGCTTTTCGGCCAGGCCGCAGGCGACAGGGTCACGCCGCTGAGTGATTGCCCGGCCTTGAGGGTTTTCGCATCGAGGCTTTTACCTTCGGTGGTCAGGCCGCTGTAGCTGGCGCATCCGGCCAGGGTCATGGCCGCGAGCACCAGGCTCAGGCCGGCGCGCAAGGTTTTGCTGCTCATTTGTCACCTACCCGCAGCAGCGTGATCGAGTCACCGGCTGCCACCAAAATTTTCTTCAGGATCTGTTCCAGGGTTTTCAGCTCATCCGGAGTGATCGCACCGGCCAGTTCGTTCATCGCGTCGGCGCCGATCACCGGCAAGCGGTCAGCCAACTGCTGGCCTTGCTCAGTCAACACAAGCTGCACCTGACGGCGGTCCGCTTCGGAGCGTTGGCGGGCGAGGAAACCTTTCTGTTCCAGACGATCGAGCATGCGGGTCATAGAGCCGCTGTCGAGTGACAAGTGCCGGCACAGCTCGGCCGGGGTATCGACGCCGTATTGGGCGATGATGATCAGCACTTTGAACTGCGCGGCGGTGATGCCGTGGGGTTCCATGTGCGTGTCGATGATCCGGTCCTTGAGCAGCGCGGCGCGCCCGAGCAGGAGACCGAGATGGCAGTTCTTGAATTCGTCCGGGGTGAAATGTTTCATCTGACCACCAATTAGCTGCCTAGGCAGAGAATGTATGTCGAGATGTTACTGCCTAGGCAGCCAATGTCAACGTAATAGTTAGGTTGCTTTGTATTTGATGGATAAATGGTGTGGATTTTTGTGGTGAACACGCTGACGCCATCGCGAGCAGGCTCGCTCCCACATTGGTTCTGCGGTGTACACAAATCCACTGTGGGAGCGAGCCTGCTCGCGATGGCAGCGACTCGGTTTGGAGAGGACGGGGTTTAGAAATCCCGCTTGTAGAAGATATCCAGCGAACTGGCCACGCCACCCGCCGCTTCGAGGTACACCTTCTTGCTCAGTTTGTAGCGCAGGGCAATGGTGTTGGCCGGCTCAAACACGCCAACGCCATAACGCAGGCTGAGCTTCTCGGAGATATTGCCGCTGGCGACCACACTTGTCGTATTGCCGCTGCCCTCGGTATCGAGCTGGAAATCCTGAATCCCCAGATCGCTGGCCAGTTTGCCGGTCACCCCGGCACTGCCCATCAGGCCCAACCCCAGCGCGGCCTGCGCCAGCATGTTGTTGTCTTCACCGGTGGTGCTCAGCGGACGCCCGAGCACCAGATAGGACAAGGCCTGTTCCTGGCTCATCGCCGGCTCGGAGAAGATCTGCGTGGTCGGCTGCTCGGCGCTGCCGCTCAGGCGAATACCGGCGATGACGTCGTCGGTCTGGCGAATCGCCTCGATGTCCAGGTACGGCTGATCGATCGGGCCGGCAAACAGCAAGCGCGCCCGGCGCACCGTCAGCCGCTGGCCGTAGGCCCGGTAACGCCCGTCGTTGAGCCACAGCTCGCCGCGGGTGTCCATGTTGTCGCCAATGTGCACGTGCCCTTGCAGGTTGGCGGTCAGGCCAAACCCGGCGAAGCTGAGTTTGTCTTCGCCGACCGCCACGTCGATGTCCATTTTCATCGCCAGCGGCGGTTTGCCCTCTTCGGTCTGCGCGCCAATGATCACCGTGTCATCAGAAACCTTGACCGTCGATGGCGGCAACTCGCGCACGGTGATTTCGCCTTTCGGCACCAGCACTTTGCCAGCGATGGCCAGCTCGTCGCCCTTCATCGAAATCTTCAAGTCCGGCGCCACTTCGAGCTTGGCGTACGGTTCGACAGTGACCGGCAATTGCGTGCCTTTGAGCGCCAGGTCCACCACCAGCGCCTGCCCCCAGGCGATGCTGCCGGTCAAGCTGCCCTGCCCGCTCTTGCCGCTTTTCCAGCCACCGTTCAACTGCACGGTTTCGCCGGCGATCAGCGCTTGAAGCTGCAATGCTTCAAGGTCCATCGGCAATTCAGGACCGGAAATCTCGCCGTCGCTGAGCAACAGGTTGCCGTTGACCAAAGGCGCCAGCAGCCCACCGGAAATCGTGCCGCTGCCATTCAGGCGTCCGGTGAGTTTCTCGACCATCGGCACAAACGGTCGCGCCACGGACAGGTCGAGGCCATTGAGGCGGAACGCGCCGGTCAGCGGCTTGTTCTTCGGCAATGGATTGATCTGCGCCTGCACACTCAGTTCGCCGAGCTTGCCGCCGACGAAGTTGAGGTCGGTGTCGATGCGCTTGGGCGTGAGTTTGCTGGTGAGTTTCAGGGTCTGGTAGGGGAAGTCCAGCCACTGATCCTTTTCCTTGATGCGCAGGGTGCCGCCGCTGGCATCGAGGCTGATCTGGCCGTTCGGGCCGCTGGCCGGCAGGTCCAGTTGCACATCGGCGTTGAGCCGGCCCTTCCAGGCGAAATCCTTCGGCAGCCATTGCGCAAGGCTTTCAATCGGGAATTGCTTGAGGTGATAACGTAACTTCGGCTCCGGCATCAGGCGCTGGTCTTCACCGCACAAACTGGCCGGGCCGGACATCCAGCAATGGGCGCCGAAGTTGATTTTGCCGTCCGCCAGCCGTTCGAGTTTCGCCGGGTTTTGCAGCTTCCAGTCCTGGCCACCGGCCTGAATATCACCGCTGGCCAAACGTCCGCGCCAGTTGCCTTTGTCCAGATTGCCGTCGAGGCCCAGGGCCAGTTTCAGTTGCGGGCCTTGCAGGTCGAGCGTCAGTTTCTGGTTTTTGATATCGCCCTGACCGCTGGCCGTCAGCGTGCCCAGCGACATGTCGCCGGCCTGAATGCCGCTGCCTTTGAAATCGATTTTCGCCCGTTGCGCACTATCGAGCGTGGCGTCGAGGTTCAGGCTTTGCAGGCGATTGCCTTCGAACGCCAGTTGCGTGCCTTGCAGCCCGAGCTTGCCTTGCGGTGCCTTGAGCGTGCCGGCGACATCGACGCGACCATTGAGCTGACCGCGCAGTTGCGGCCACAGCTGCGCCAGGCGCGACAGCTTGATGTCGATCTGGCCGGCGAGTTTCTGTTGCAGGCTGCCTTTGCCGGTGATGCTGTTGTCACCGAGGCGGATTTGCAGCGCGCTGAGGTTCCATTGCTCGCCGCTGCCATCAGCCTTGGCTTGCAGGATGGCCGGCTGGCCACGCAGCTTGCCCTTCAGATCAAGGTCCGCGTTCAGGCTGAGTTGTTCATTCTTCATCTCGCCTTTGCTGCGCAACGGTCCGGCCAGGGTGCCCGGCAATTCCGCGACCCAGTACGCCGGGTTGATCGCCGACAGGTCCAGCGCGGTGTCCCAGGCGATGCCATCGGCAAACTGCAGGTTCAGGTGGCCTTCGGCCTTGCCCTGCCCGGCTTCGAGCTGGATTTGTTGCAGGTAGATTTTCGTCAGGTCGCCGGCGAACGGGCTGCTCAGGCTGAACGCCCCGGCCGGGCCATCCAGTGCAGCCTTGAAGTTGCCGAGGTATTTGCCGTCGGTGTAAGAGACTTCGCCGTTGAAGCTGCGCAACGCCACTTCAGGTTCGTCGATCAGCGGATAGAGCCGGTGCCAGGGGAAATCCAGCCAGTCGATTTTCGCCGTGGCGTTCAGGCCTTTACTCCAGTCCAGAACACCCGTGAGTTTGAGACTTTGCTTGTCGTTGGCGGTCAGGTCCAGCGCGGCGATCTGCGCGCCGCTGGCGTCGACTTTGCCTTGCAGCATCAGTGCAACCGGGCCTTGCTCGGCAGGTAGCGTGGCGTTGCCGCGCAACTGGTAGCCGTTTTTCAGGTCGCCGTCGCCGGTCAGTTCAAGCTGATTGAGTTGCAGGGTGTCTGGCAAATCGGCGCTGGGCTTGAAGCCATCGGCGGTGATCCGCACCTTGGCCGGCAGGTTGTCCACCAGCGGCTTCAACTCGCCGGTCAGTTGGCCGTTCAGGTAACCGCTGCTGTCGGAGGTGAGCTTCAGGGTTTTCAGCAGGTCGCCGTTGATTTTCAGCGTCAGCGCCCAGGGCTCGGGCGCCGGCAGGGTCAGTTTGCCTTCAGCCTTGAGCGGCCAGTTGCCATTGGGTTGCAGGAGGCCGGACAGATTCAGGCTGAGGTCGTCGCGTTGCAGTTGCACCGAGTCGATCTGCATCCCCTGCTCGGTCCAGTGCGCCGCCAGTTGCAGGCCTTTGAGTTCTTCGCTGCCGTTGAACAGCAAGCTGCCGACCTGCACGTCGCCCAGCTCGATGGCCAGTGGCAATTTCAGATCCGGCAAGGTGATCGGTCCGCTGCTCTGCTCTTCAGGGCCCGGTGGAAATTGCAGGCTGACCTGATCGGTTTTCAGTTGCTCGATGCACAGGGCCATGCGCGTCAGGCACAACGGCGACCAGGCGAAAATCACTTTGCTCAGTTCAACCCGGCTGGTGCCCTGCTGCCAGACCAGATGATCGGCGCTCCACTGACCGCCCAGACGGCCCTGGAAATTCTCGACCGTCAAACCCGGCACAAAGCCAAGCGCCCAGCGGCTGCCCGTCGCGGTGCCCAGCACCGTGGTCACGGCCAGCAGCACCAGCATCAGCAGCGCCAGAATCGTCAGCAGCGTTATTTTCAAACCACGCTTCACAGCTCAGGCCCCATGGAAAAGTGCAGTCGAATACCGCCGTCGTCGTCCATCGCGTGGGCCAGGTCGAGACGAATAGGCCCCACCGGTGACACCCAGCGCACGCCGATACCGACGCCGGTCTTGAGATCGGGCAGTTCGAGTTTGTTGAAGGAATTGCCCTGGTCGACGAACGTTGCGACCCGCCATTTTTCGGCGATGGAATATTGATACTCGACGCTGCCGGCAATCATGTAGCGGCCACCGATGCGGTCGCCGTCGGAGTTTTCCGGGGACAGGCTCTGATAGTCGTAACCGCGAACGCTCTGATCGCCACCGGCGAAGAAGCGCAGCGACGGCGGCACCGATTTGTAGCCATTGGTGGCACTGCCACCCACCTGCACCCGACCGAGGAAACGGTGTTTATCGAACACCGTGGTAAGGCCTTTGACCAGCGCGGTGCCGTAAAGCAGGTTGTTGTCGGAACCCAAGCCTTCCTTGGCCACTTTGCTTTCGAACTGCAGTCGATAGCCGTTGTGCGGGTCGATGCGGTTGTCGCTTTTCAGGTAGGAATAGCTGACGCCGGGCATCAGCAGATTGCTCAGCCCCGAGTCATCGCCGAGTCGATATTCTTCGCGCTGCCATTTCAGCGACACCACCCGCTGCCAGCCGCTGGGCAACTTGCTATGCCATTCGGGGCCCAGGGTCAGCAGTTTGCTCAGGCTGTCCTTGTCGGCGATTTCTTCGCTCTGATAACCACCGGCGAAACGCAGTTTGTCGGTCAGCGGCGGGTCCAGCGGAATGTCGTAGAACAGCCCGACGTTTTGCCGTGGCGCCGAGACTTCGGTTTCCCAGCCATAGCTGTGGCCTTGAGGGTTGACCCAGTGCCGGGTCCAGTTGGCCTTGACCCGAGGGCCGACGTCCGTGGAATAACCCAGGCCGAGGCCCATGGTCCGCGGCTTGCGGGTGTCGAGCTTGACGTCCACCGGGATCACATCGTTCTTGGACGCCGTCGGCGCGGCGTCGACGCGCACGCCTTCGAAGTACCCGCTTGCCTGCAGATTCTGATTCAGTTCGGCGATCAGTTCGGAGTCATAGGGCTCACCCGCCTTGAACGGCACCATGCGTTGCAGCAACTCTTCGTCGAACGGCGTATCGCCTTCGAAACTGACTTTACCCAAGGCGTAACGCGGGCCGCTTTCGTAGATCAGTTCGATGTCGGCAACGCCGGCTCGCGGGTCGACCGCGAGTTTCTGCCGGGTGAAATAACCGCTGAAGAAACCGTAACGCGAGGCCTGGTTCTGGATCAGACGCTTGGCGTCTTCGTAGCGGCCATGATTGAGCACCGCGCCGGTTTTCAGCGCATTGCTTTTGGGCACACGAAAGGCTTTGAGGGAGGCCGCAGGGCCGTCGATGCGAATAGTCACATTGCGCAAATGCACAGGCTCGCCGGGATCGATGTTCATGACCAGGCGCGGTGTCTTGCCGCCCTTCACGTCCGTGTCGACCTGTGGCTGGTAATAACCCAAGGCCTGGGCGGCCTTGCGCGCCTGTTCTTCGGCGCCACGACTGAAGCGCAACAAGGCCTCCTCGTCACGATCGCCGAGGCTGCCGATATAGCCCTCTATATTGGCCTTCAGTTCATCGTTGGACGGTTTGATCCGCACATCCAATTCACTTTGCGCCAGCGCCGCGCAGCTGGTGATCAGCATCAGCACGCCGCTGGTAATTCTTCCTGGAAACTTCATAGGCGCGGATGCTATCACGAGCGTGGGAGCGTGATAGAGCCTCGCGCCCCGCGAAAGTTCTACCGTTTTATGCCGTGGCGGTTTGCAGCACCTGTGGGTTGGCGTGGAAAAACACGTGCTCGCGGATCGGTCCTACCGCCACTTCACCGATTTCCTCGTAGCCCTGACGTTTATAGAACTCCAGATAACGCGGGTTCCCGGTATCGAGGACTACACCCTGGGAATGTTCATCGACCGCGCACCAGTTATGGACCGCCTGCAGCAGTTGTTCGCCGAAGTGCTTGCCCTGAAATTGCGGGTGAACCCCCAGCAATGGCAGCAGGTGCACCGAATCGGACGGCACGCAGGCCATCACCGCGTCGTGGTATTCGAGGTAGCGGCGAGTGCAGCGAAACCCGGTGCTGAGCACCATCCGCAGGCGCCACGCCCAGCTTTCGGTAATGCCCAGGCGTCGTTGCGGCGGCGCGATCAGCGCGATACCGATCAAGCGGTCGTTGACCAGCAGGCCGATGGCCGGCAAATCCTGAAGAAAGTGTTGCTTGACCAGTTCCCGCACGGTGGCGCGCACCCGTTGTTCATAACCGGGGCGTTCGGCTTCGAAGAGGTAGCCGAAGGTCGGCTCGTGGCGGTAGGCCTGGTACAACAGGGAGCGGGCTTCGCGGGAATAACCGCTGTCGAGCATGTGGATATCGGCGATGACGGTCGAGGTTTCGGGCATAACGGTCATTCTCCCCGGCGCGGCTCGGGTGGCTGCGCTCTTATTGGTACGAGCGTGTAGGTGGCTTCACAGTTCCCCAGACAGGTATAGACCAAAGTCAGGATCTTCATCGACTGAACTGGCCTCTTCGCGGGCAAGCCTCGCTCCTACAGGTTCTATGTCTGCCGAATTATTTGGGTACGACACAAAACCCGTAGGAGCGAGGCTTGCCCGCGAAGAGGCCATTACTGCCTATGCAAATCTGACGGACAAAAGCGAATCCCCTCACCCCACACTGGCCCCAATCCCACAGGTCAGCTAGCATCGCCCTTTTGCCAGGACTGCCGACCATGAAGATCGTCTCCTTCAACATCAACGGGCTGCGTGCTCGTCCTCATCAGCTGGCGGCGCTGATCGAAAAGCATCAGCCGGACGTGATCGGCCTGCAGGAAACCAAGGTCCACGACGATCAGTTCCCGCTGGCCGAGATCCAGGCGCTGGGCTATCACGTGTATTTCCATGGGCAAAAGGGTCACTACGGCGTTGCCCTGCTCTCTCGCAAGGAACCGCTGGAACTGCACAAAGGTTTCGTCACCGATGAAGAAGACGCCCAGCGCCGCTTCATCTGGGGCACGTTCGCTGATGCCAATGGCGTGCCGGTGACGATCATGAACGGCTATTTCCCACAGGGTGAAAGCCGCGACCATCCAACCAAATTCCCGGCCAAGGAACGTTTCTACAACGATCTGCAGCACCTGCTGGAAAGCCAGTTCAACAACGAACAGCCGCTGGTGGTGATGGGCGACGTGAACATTTCCCCGGAAGACTGCGACATCGGCATCGGCCCGGACAACATGAAGCGCTGGCTGAAAACCGGCAAATGCAGCTTCCTGCCGGAAGAACGCGAGTGGATGGCCCGCCTGAAGAACTGGGGCCTGGTGGACAGCTTCCGCCATCTGAACCCGGACGTGGCCGACCGATTCAGCTGGTTCGACTACCGCAGCCGTGGCTTCGAGGATGAACCGAAGCGCGGGCTGCGGATTGACGTGATCATGGCATCCCACGGCTTGTTGCCGCGAGTGAAGGATGCCGGCGTGGATTACGAACTGCGCGGGATGGAAAAACCGTCGGACCACGCGCCGATCTGGCTTGAGTTGAGCTGATCCCCCGGCTCAACGCAGCTCAACTGTAGGAGCAAGCTTGCTCGCGATAGCGGACTGTCAGCCAACTTAGATGTTGAATATCAGCCCCCTTCGCTGGCAATCGAGCGTCGACCGGCCGCTCCTACAAGGTTAACTGTCATCTTTCAGAAACCTTACTGACTTAATCTCCCGACACTTTCTTTGTTCTTTAAAGGTGCCGGCATGACGCTGCGCGTTTTCTTCCTGTTAATGCTGTGCGCCGGGCTGCCCATCACCGCGTCGGCCGCTGACTTGCCGACGCCCAAACAAGGACCGTTGCTGCGCATCCAGGGTTCCAACACCATCGGCGCGGCATTGGGCCCGGCGCTGGTCGAGGGCTTGATGCGCGAGCAAGGCTTGCTCAAGGTCCACAGCGAAACCCCGGACAAAGCCAACGAATTGCGCGTGGTCGGCGAAACCGCTCAGGGCCGCCGGGTTATGGTGGACATCGCGGCCCACGGTTCCAGCACCGGTTTCACCGCCCTGAAAAACGCTACGGCGGACCTCGCCGCCTCTTCGCGTCCGATCAAGGACAGTGAACTGCTGGCCCTGCAATCCCTCGGCGACCTGAAGAGTCCCGGCGCCGAGCAGGTGATCGCCATCGACGGCCTGGCAATCATCCTTCATCCGCAAAACCCGCTGAATCAACTCAACACCGAACAACTTGCACAAATCTTCAGCGGCGAAGTGAAAACCTGGGAAGAACTCGGCGGCAGCGGCGGAGCCATTCACCTGTATGCGCGGGATGACCAATCGGGCACGTACGACACGTTTAAGGAAGTGGTGCTCAGTCGTCGTGGGAAAACGCTGAACAGCGCAGCGAAACGTTTCGAATCCAGCGAGCAATTGTCCGACGCGGTCAGCCTCGATCCGCAAGGCATCGGTTTTATCGGCCTGCCCTACGTGCGTCAGGCCAAAGCCGTGGCGATCGTCGATGGCCAATCTCAGGCTATGCCGCCGCTTAACAGCCTGATTGCCACGGAAGACTATCCGTTGTCGCGACGGTTGTTCTTTTACCTGCCGCCCAACGCCAAAAACCCCTGGGCCGAAGCGTTGGTCGCGTTTGCGCAAAGCAGCAGCGGCCAGGCCATCGTCGCGGCCAACGGGTTTATTGCCCAGACCGTCCAGGCGATGGCCGTTACGCCCAATGCATTGATGCCCGAGGGTTATCAGGCGCTCAGCCGCCACGCCCAGCGCTTGACTGTGAATTTCCGTTTCGAGGAAGGCAGCGCAACGCTGGACAACAAGGCCCGACAGGACCTGACGCGGGTGCTTGATTACCTTCAGCAGAACCAGAAAACCAACCGGCAGGTGACGTTGGTGGGGTTTGGCGATGCCAAGAGCGATCCGGCGCGGGCTGACCTGCTGTCGAAATTGCGGGCCATGGCGGTGCGGCGGGAGTTGGTGAAAAGCGGCGTGGTGTTTCGCGAGATTCGCGGTTTTGGCGCCGAGATGCCGGTGGCGGCCAATAGCGCGGATGAGGGGCGGATCAAGAATCGGCGGGTTGAGGTTTGGGTGTATTGATTGGGTTTTGTGTGTATATCCGTTGCTGCGGTAACGGCTTCTATTGGTTTCGCCCTTACGGCGAGTCACTTGGAGAAGCGCCAAGTAACCAAGCGCTCTTGCCCCTTTCGTTCGGTGGCTCGCAAAAGCTCGCCATGCCCTCGCTCCGGTCCTGCTCCGTGGGCCCGGAGCGAGGGGGCGCTCAGATCAAAAGCTGAAGGCGAGCTAACGCTCGGCCTGATGAGTGGTGAGAAGCAAAAGCAAACGCGATTCCCTGTAGGAGCGAGGCTTGCCCGCGAAAAGCGTCGGGGCAACGCGTTCATTCAGACAGCCCGCGTTATCGTTGACGTTCATCGCCAGCAAGCTGGCTCCTACAACGGAAATGCATATGCATTTGGATAAATACGATCAACTGTAGGAGCCGGCTTGCCGGCGAAAAGCATCTGGGCAACGCGTTCGTTCAGACAGCCCGCGTTATCGTTGACGTCCATCGCCAGCAAGCTGGCTCCTACAAGGGAAATGCAGATGTGTTTGGAGAAATACGATCCCCTGTAGGAGCCGGCTTGCTGGCGATGGCGCCCTTCCAGTCAGTAAATGCGTCGACTGCCCCACCGCTATCGCCAGCAAGCCGGCTCCTACAGGGGAGCGGTGTACATGTCGGGAATGAGTGAACGCATCAGAGAAGGACAACGCGTACACAAAATGAGCCAGGTCGGCTTTCAGGCCGCCTCGGCGGCTGTGGCGGTGGTCGCCCCCTCGAGAGGCCGAGTGGAGGTTCTGCGTAGTGGGCAACCCGGCCATGGATGGCCGATGGCGGCGGGCCCACGGAGCAGGACCGGAGCGAGGGCATGCCGAGCCTTAGCGAGGCACCGAACGAAAGGGGCAAGAGCGCTTTGGTTACTTTCGCGCTTTTCGAAAGTGACTCGCCGTAAGGGCGAAACCAATAGCCGCCGTTACCGCAGAAACGGATATGTACACCATCGAAAAACCAGGCGCCTGACACACAGCCATCGCGAGCAGGCTCACTCCCACAGGGGTTCCGGGTCCTTCCGCTCAATCAGCCCAGCAGTTTCTCCAATTGCGCAACGGTATCCACCGCACCCAACGTTTTCGCAGCATCCAACGCCGAAACCCCATTGGCATCCTTGGCCTTCGGATCCGCCCCTTTGCTGATCAGGTAATCAACGATTTCCACGCGATTGAACATCGCCGCCATCATCAACGCCGTACGACCGTCAAACGATGCACCTTCCACCAGCGCACCGCCCTCGACCAACGCCTTGACCGCCGCCAGGTCCCCTTTGAACGCCGCGCCGGCAATCGGGCTCTGGCCATTGTCGTTGCGGATTTCCGGATCGGCCTTGTGCTCAAGCAGCACTTTCACTGTGTCCACATGGCCGTGGTAAGCGGCCAGCATCAGCAACGTGTCACCCTTGTGGTTGCGCAGGTTCGGCGGCAGGCCTTTGGTCAGCAGCGCAGCCATCATCGCCGCATCGCCCTCGCGCGCCTTGTTGAAAACCTGTTCGGCAAATTCGGCGGCTTCTTCGGGGGTCATCTGGCGGCTTTGATCGGACATTGGAAACTCCACTTACAGTTATTCGCAAAGCCCACAGTTTCCCGAGCGCCCCCGACACTGTCACTTGTTTTTTCTCAAGGCACGCCATAGCCACAATCAATAGCGGTACTTGCCGCCGTGAATATCCACCAGCAATTGTTCGTCGACCTGCACGTAAGTGTCAGTACCCGGCAGCCAGGCATAGATCGGATCGTCGCCGGTTTTGCCAGGGTCGAAGGCTTCGTCCTTGAGCCGGGTCTTCTGGTATTTGAAGGTGCCGGTGGTCTCCATCTTCACTTTCACCCGCAGGAACAGCGGCACCGCATACGCCGGCATTTGCTCACGGGCGAAGGCCAGCAGCTCGCTGAAATCCAGGGTCGCCAGGGACTCGGCGGGCGTGATCGCCGCCATCCCGGCGCGCCCGTTGGTGTTGCGGACCTCCACGCCATAAGCCACGGCTTCGGAAATGTTCGGGTGTTGCAGCAGGATGTTTTCGACCTCGGTGGTCGAGACGTTTTCACCCTTCCAGCGATAAGTGTCCCCTAGGCGATCGACGAACTGCGCGTGACCAAAACCGATGTTGCGCAGCAGGTCACCGGTATTGAAGTAACGGTCACCCTTCTCGAACACGTCGTGCAGCACGACTTTTTCAGTCTTCTGCGGATCGGTGTAGCCATCCAGCGGCGCCTTGTCGTCGATCTTCGCCAGCAACAGCCCCTGCTCGCCCTTGGCCACCTTGCGCATGAAGCCGTTGGCGTCCCGCGTCGGCGCGCCGCTGTCATGGTCGTAGGCCGCAAGCTCCCAGGACATCAGGGAAAACCCGACGGTGTTGTCGAAGTTGAGGATGTTGGTGAAACCGATATTGCCGTCGCTGGCCGCGTACAACTCGCAGATGTGGTTCACGCCAAAGCGCGTCTTGAATTCGTGCCATGCGCCGGGGCGCAGGCCGTTGCCGATCATTTTCGTCACGCCGTGCTTGTTGTCCTCGGTGCTGGGCGGTTGATCCACGAGGTAGCGGCACAATTCGCCGACGTAACCGAGGGTGGTCGCACGGTAATTGCGCACGTCGCTCCAGAACTGGCTGGCGCTGAACTTGCGGCGGATGGCAAACCCCGAGGCGCCGCTGATGGCCGAGCCCCAGCACACGCACAGCCCGGTGGCGTGATACAGCGGCAAGGTGCAATAGACGATGTCCTCGGGGCGCATGTCCAGCGCGATCAAGCCAAAACTGGCCGAGCTGCGCATCCAGCGGCCATGCTTGAACACCCCGGCCTTGGGCAGCCCGGTGGTGCCCGAGGTGTAGATGTAGAAACACGGGTCGTCGAAAAAAACCTGCTGACTGCTGGCAGGGTTGTCGCTGGGGCTGTCGGCAATCGCGGTCATCAGGTTGATGAAACCGTCGGGCGCAACGCCCGGTTGGCGATAGGTGTCCTGGTCGGCGACGAACCAGGTGCGCGCCGCGTCGATCGAGACCCGTTCGCGCACTGCCGCAAACGCCGGCACCAGCTCCTCACCGACAATGATCGCTGCCGGCGCCACCAGGTTCAGGCTGTGGGCCAGGGTATCGCGGGTTTGAGACGTGTTGAGCAAGGCACTGATCGCCCCGACTTTGGCCACCGCCAATATGTTCACCAACAGCTCCGGGCGGTTTTCGATGAACACTGCGACCACGTCGCCCTTGCCGATGCCTTGGGCAATCAAGTGATGGGCGATGCGATTGGCCCATTGATTGACTTGCGAGTACGTGAGCACCACCGCGCCCTGGAGCAAGGCGGGGCCGGCGGGATTGCGCAACGTCGCTTGTTCGAAGCTCCAGCCCAGGCCACACGGTTGGGTCGGGTCCTTGACGTTGGCGGCCTTCATGCCTTTCACCACCCGGGGGATGGCTTTGGCAATGGACGGCAGCTTGCGGAGCATCATGCCCCAGGTAATCGTGTCGTTCGTCGTGCGGCTCATGGGTGCTCCCGTTCGATCTTTTTATTGTCGGGCGACGGTGATTGAGCCCGAAAATACGTCAACGGTTCTTGAGCTGTACACGCGGTTTTTGAAATGTTTTGTATCCGCGAAAAACGCGAACCCGGAGGATGTGAATGGTTCCATCGAACCGACATCGACCTCGCAAAATGCAGGATGCACGATGGCCATTCATGCAGATTGCACGAAAGCAAAAATCCGGATGAAAACTAAACTATTGATTTATAACGATTTTTAAAAAATCAGGTGCTGGCACAATCACTGCAACTACCTCTGCATGCTTGCCATTCAAGCGCTTACGGAGCTGATAGACATGAACCTGATCCAGGAAAAATTTTCGTCCCTGTTCTCCAACTTCGAAGTCACCACCCAGCCACGTCCCGACGGTGGCATTCTGCTGACCTTGCGCAGCAGTGAAGGCAGAGTCTTCAAGCGCTCGGTTTCCTACCAGCAGTTGCATGCCGGTGATCAGCTGTCGTGGGTGATCAGTGCGATCCGCCGTGACCTGGCCGAACAGGCCAGCGAATTGCCGCAGATCTCCATGCTGCAAAGCCAACAGCGCTTTGCGCTGCCGACGTATCACTCGGCATAAACCGTTTCAACGCTGCAAACCAGCCCTTGTAGGAGCGAAGCTTGCTCGCGAAGGCGGCGTATCAGTCAACATTAATATCGCCTGATACGCCGCCTTCGCGAGCAAGCTTCGCTCCTACAGGTTAGCGTCGTGAATTAGTACGCGGAAGGGTTGATCCGGGCAAAGCTGTCCACGGTCACATGCCCTGCCAACTCCCCGCCTTCTCGCGCCAGTCCGCAGGTTGCCATACCCGCCGTGCGCGCCGCGTCCAGCTCTTCGACGATGTCCGACAGGAACAGTATCTGCGCTGCTTCAAGGCCGATGGCCTGGGTGATGCGCTGGTACGACTGCGCTTCACGCTTGGGCCCCGATGTGGTGTCGAAATAGCCGCTGAACAACGGCGACAAATCCCCCGCCTCGGAGCAGCCGAAGATCAGTTTTTGCGCCTGTATCGAACCCGAGGAATAAACAAACAGTTTGAAACCCTGCTGATGCCAGCGCTTGAGCGCTTCAACGGCGTCCGGGTACACGTGACCTTTCAACTGCCCGGCCTGATAGCCCTGCTCCCAGACCATGCCTTGCAACGCCTTGAGCGGCGTGGCTTTGCGGTCTTCGGCGATCCAGCCCAGGAGAATCTCGATGACACGTTCGACATCGGCGTCCGGCTCATGGCTATCCCGGCGCACGGTGTGCAGTTGCTCCGCCACATCGGCGCGCGCGGCGTGCTGGCGAACGAAGTCCGGCAGGTGTTTGGCGGCGTAGGGAAACAGCACCTCGAACACAAAACTCACCGCGCTGGTGGTGCCTTCGATGTCGGTGAGAATCGCTTTGATCGGCATCGACTCAGTCCTCAAGACGCGGGAAGCGGCTGGCGATGTCTTCGCCGGTGAAATTGGCCACCCAGCCTTCCGGGTTGTTGAACAGCCGGATCGCGACGAAATGCGGATGCTCGCCCATGTCGAACCAGTGTGGCGTGCCGGCCGGTACCGAGATCAGGTCGTTTTTCTCGCAGAGCACGGCGTAGACATAATCGTCGATGTGCAGGGTAAACAAGCCACGGCCGGCGACGAAAAATCGTACTTCGTCTTCGCCATGGCGGTGCTCGTCGAGGAACTTGGCGCGCAATTCGGCTTTTTGCGGATGATCGCTGTTCAGGCTGACCACATCGACGGTGATGTAACCGCGTTCGGTCATCAGCTTGTCGATTTGCTCCTGGTACGCGGCAATCACTTCTTCCTGACTGGCGCCGGGCTGGATTTTCGCCGCCGCTTGCCAGCGGTCGAAGCGCACACCTTGCTCGGCCAGGGTCGAGGCGATGTCTTCGAAATGGGTCAGCACCTTGTTCGGAATGTCAGGGCTTGAGACGTGGTAGACGGACAGGCTACTCATCAGGGCAACTCCTTAACGGTTTAGGATCGAGCGCGTCTTCAACTCGCACTCGAACAAAAATTCAAAGGCTTCGATCTGCCGCAACGCATCACTCATGCGGGCGCCCCAGGTGTAGAGGCCGTGACCGCGAATCAGATAGCCGACGCAATCGGGATGGGCTTCCAGCCAAGGCTGCACCTTGGCGGCCAAGCGCGCAATGTCCTGATCGTTGTCGAAAATCGGCACCCGCACCCGGGATTCGTGGGTCGAGATGCCGCTGAACGCCTTTTGCAGTTCGTAGTCTTCGAACTCGATGAAATCTTCCGGCGTCAGGCGCGACAGCACCGTGGCGTTCACCGAATGGGTGTGCAGCACCGCGCCGATCTCCGCACGCCAGCTATAGAGCTGGGTGTGCAACAAGGTTTCGGCGGACGGTTTTTTGCCCGGTTCCAGACTGTTGCCCGACAGATCAGTGGCCAGCACATCGTCGATGCCCAACTGGCCCTTGTGCTTGCCGGACACGGTCAGCAAGGCTTCGCTCGGCGACAGCCGGGTCGAATAGTTGCTGCTGGTGGCCGGCGACCAGCCGCGGCCATACAAAAAACGCCCGGCGTCGATGATTTCCTGGGCGAGGTGTTCACGGGTCAGGCTCATGGCCGGTCCTCTTGCATACGTGTGGCAATGATAACGGCAGCCGCGAAGGCTGCCAGACTGGCAATACTAAAGGTGAACGAGGCCCCGAGGGCATTCCAGCTGTAGCCGGAGTACAACGCGCCCAATGCGCCGCCGGTGCCGGCCAGTGCCGCGTACAACGCCTGGCCCTGCCCTTGCTGGCGCGCACCGAAGCTACGTTGCACGAACTGGATGGCAGCGGCGTGAAAGCTGCCGAACGTCGCCGCGTGCAATACCTGGGCAAACAGCAGCACCGATAAAAATTCAGCGAGCGACCCGAGCAGCAACCAACGCAGCGCCGCCAGCAGAAAACTCGCCAGCAGCACCCGGCGCACGGAGAAGCGCGCAAGGATCTTGCTCATGGCCAGAAACATCAACACTTCGGCCACCACGCCAACGGCCCAGAGCAGGCCGATCAAGCCACGGCTGTAACCCAATCGCTCAAGGTGCAACGTCAGAAAGGTGTAATACGGGCCGTGGCTCATCTGCATCAGCGCCACGCACGCATAAAATGCCAGCACACCGGGGCTGCGCAACTGCTTGAGAAACCCGTCAGCCGCCAGTTTTTCACTCTGGACCGGTTGTGCGTTCGGCACCCACAGGCTGCTGACGACGATCCCGGCCATGATCAGCACCAACGCCACCGGGTAGATGTCGAGGCTGAGCCATTCGAACAAGCGACCGAGCGCGACCACGGTGATGATGAAACCGATGGAACCCCACAAGCGGATCTGGCTGTAACGGGACGTCTGCCCTTTCAGATGCGCCAGGGTGATGACTTCGAACTGCGGTAACACCGCGTGCCAAAAGAACGCATGCAACGCCATGACCATCGCCAGCCAGGCGTAGGTTTTGCTGACGAAAATCAGCGAGAACGTCAGCAGCGTGCAGACCGCGCCGAAGCGCACGATGGCCAGACGCTGGCCGGTGTAGTCCCCGAGCCAACCCCAGATGTTCGGCGCAACACAGCGCATCAGCATCGGGATCGCCACCAGCTCGCCGATGCGCGCGGCAGAAAAACCCAAGTGATCGAAGTACAACGCCAGGAACGGCGCTGTCGAACCGAGCAAGGCGAAATAGAACAGATAGAAACTGGAGAGCCGCCAGTACGGGAGCGCCGCCACGACCGTCAGGCCGCAGCGGCTATCAGGTCAGCCATCAAAGCTGACCCAGCACCGGCGTGCTCACGCGCACATCGGCATTTTGCCCGCGGTGACGCAACAGGTGATCCATCAGCACGATGGCCATCATCGCTTCGGCAATCGGCGTGGCGCGGATGCCGACGCACGGGTCGTGACGGCCCTTGGTGATAACCTCCACCGGATTGCCATTGATGTCGATGGAACGGCCCGGCGTGGTGATGCTCGACGTCGGCTTCAACGCCAAATGCGCAACGATTGGCTGGCCGGAGGAAATGCCGCCGAGGATGCCGCCAGCGTTGTTGCTGAGGAATCCTTCCGGGGTCATTTCATCGCGATGCTCAGTGCCGCGCTGGGAAACACTGGCGAAACCGGCGCCGATTTCCACGCCTTTGACCGCGTTGATGCTCATCAGCGCGTGGGCCAGTTCGGCGTCGAGACGGTCGAAGATCGGTTCGCCGAGGCCTGGCATCACGCCTTCGGCAACGACGGTGATCTTCGCGCCAACCGAATCCTGGTCGCGGCGCAACTGGTCCATATAGGCTTCCAGTTCTGGCACCTTGTCCGGATCAGGGCTGAAAAAGGCGTTCTCCTCCACCGAATCCCAGGTCTTGAACGGGATTTCGATCGGGCCGAGCTGGCTCATGTAACCGCGAATGACGATGCCCTGGGTGGCCAGGTATTTCTTGGCAATCGCGCCAGCCGCCACACGCATGGCGGTTTCCCGCGCCGAGCTGCGGCCGCCACCGCGGTAATCGCGTTCGCCGTACTTGTGGTGATAGGTGTAGTCGGCGTGGGCCGGGCGGAACAGGTCCTTGATCGCCGAGTAGTCCTTGGACTTCTGGTCGGTGTTGCGGATCAACAGGCCGATAGAGCAGCCCGTGGTGCGACCTTCGAAAATGCCGGAGAGGATTTCGACTTCGTCGGCTTCCTGGCGTTGGGTGGTGTGGCGGCTGGTGCCGGGTTTGCGGCGATCGAGGTCGCGCTGCAAATCTTCCAGGGAAATTTCCAGCCCCGGCGGGCAGCCGTCGACAATGGCGACCAACGCCGGACCATGGCTTTCGCCCGCGGTGGTGACAGTGAACAGCTTGCCGTAGGTATTGCCGGACATGCAGGACGCTCCGTGAAATGAACCTGAATACGTAATGCGCGCCAGTATACGCAGGCTACCCAACTAGTTCATCCTCGAACCTTATGGGTGCCTGCGAGTCCAACCGGCATCTTGTTCATGATGGCGTGATGATGCTGCGAGTTTTAGCCTTGAGCCTTACCTTGTTTACCGGCTTTGTACAGGCCACCGTCCTGCAACGGCCGATCACATTGGATACCGGCACCGGGGAGCTTTTCGGCTCGTTGTTGCTGCCAAAATCCGACAAACCCGTACCGGTTGTCCTGATCATTTCCGGCTCTGGTCCTACGGACCGTGACGGCAATAACCCCGACGGCGGACGCAACGACAGCCTCAAGCGCCTCGCCTGGGTGCTGGCCAAACACAACATTGCCAGCGTGCGTTACGACAAACGCGGCGTGGCGGCGAGCCTCGCGGCGACCCCGGACGAACGCAATCTGACGGTGGAAGCCTATGTGGCCGACGCCGAGGCCTGGGGCCACAAGCTCAAAAGCGATCCGCGCTTTGGCCAGTTGATTCTGCTGGGCCACAGCGAAGGCGCATTGATCGCCAGCCTCGCGGCGCCGAGCGTCGATGCCGCCGGGGTGATTTCCCTGTCCGGCAGCGCACGGCCGATCGATCAGGTGCTGCGTCAGCAACTGAGCAATCGCTTGCCTCCTCCGCTGATGCTGCGCAGCAATGAACTGCTCGACAGCCTCAAGGCCGGTCGCACCGATGACAACGTACCGCCGCAACTTCAGGTGATATTCCGCCCGAGCGTGCAGCCGTATCTGATCTCACTGTTCCGCCAGGACCCCGCCGCCGCATTCGCCAAATTGAAAATGCCGGCGCTGATCATTCAAGGCAGCAACGACATCCAGGTCGGTGTCGGCGACGCCAGGTTGTTGCAGGCCGCCAAACCGGACGCCGAACTGGCGTTGATCGAGGGCATGAACCACGTCATGCGCATCGTGCCCAACGACGTCAAACGGCAATTGGCCTCTTACAAAGATCCGCAATTGCCGCTGGCAGCCGAGCTGGGCGCGCGAATCCTCGGGTTTATTGACGGACTTCGCTCCAGTTGAGCGCTTTTTTAAGCGCTTTTTCCCTCCAGTCCTGAAAAAAACGGCCGATAAGCCTTTGTCGCCAGCGTTATGACTGGCGACAAGCTGAGCTTGGACAGGATCTCGCCGTTATGACTGATACCCCGACTTCACCCGACACTACCGCTGAAAAAGACGCACCGCCAGCGGTCGAGCTGCCGTGGGCGGACGTCCACGTCGAGCACCACAAGATGCTCCGCCTGGCGCCGTTGCAGACCGACCGCAACACCGGCGGGCGGCCACTGCGCTTTGTCGAATTCGGTTATGCCGAACGCAACGACAAGAAACACAGTCTGTTGCGCATGACCATTTCCCTGCCCGGCCAGCGCGTGCGCAAGGAACAGAACCACCTCGACGTGTGGGTCGACCACACCACAAAACGTGTGCATTTCGGACCGGAAAGCGGTTTGCAGATCGAACCGATGAACCGTGGCATCGGCCGCTACATGGCAGCCCAAGGCATTACCTGGGCGAAAAAGCGCTGGCCCGGCTACACCGTCGACGGCACCGACCTGAACAACAAGGACGCGTTGAACGAAGACACGCGCCTGCGCCGTGATCGCTTTCTGAAGGCGCATGGTTTTGAGGTGGCGTATGCCGACGCCCAGCATTTGAAGGGCAGCGTCAAAGAGGTGCAGGTCGGCGACCTGTTGGCCGACTGGAACACCGAGAAGCTGCAGCAGGTGGAAATTCTCGAAGCGGCGCAGATGCTGCAGCAGGCCGAGCAGAACCTGGCCGAGCAGGAAGTGAAGCTGAAGAAACACGAAGAAAAGGTCAGCAAGTACAAACGCGAAGACGCGGGGCTGCGGTTCACCATTACGTGCCTGGTGGCGTTTGCGGTGTTTCAGGCGGGGTTGTTGATCTGGATTGCGACACACCGTTGAAGGCTGCCCACTCCCTGTAGGAGTGAGCCTGCTCGCGATGGACTTAAGGGCGACGCGTGTTTCCAGCAAACACGCGTCATCGTTAACGACCATCGCGAGCAGGCTCGCTCCTACAGGGGATAGCGTCCTCAGGTCAGACGCGTGAAGCGAACAACGCCTGATGCTCCCGGCACTGCTGCGCCGTCAACATGAACACGCCATGCCCGCCGCGCTCGAAATCGAGCCAAGCGAAGTCGACTTCCGGGTACAACGCGTCAACGTGAACCTGGCTGTTGCCCACTTCGACAATCAGCAAACCCTTCTCGGTCAGATGATCCGCCGCTTCGGCGAGCATCCGTCGTACCAGGTTCAAGCCATCGTCGCCACAGGCCAGGCCCAGCTCGGGTTCATGCTGATATTCCTGCGGCATGTCGGCGAAATCTTCCGCATCGACGTAAGGCGGGTTCGACACGATCAGGTCGAAACGCTGACCCGGCAAGCCATCGAAACCATCGCCCTGCACGGTGTAAACCCGCTCATCGACACCATGGCGCTCGATGTTCTGGTTGGCCACTTCCAGCGCTTCGAACGAAAGATCCGCCAGCACGACTTCGGCGTTCTGAAATTCATAGGCGCAGGCAATACCGATGCAACCGGAACCGGTGCACAGGTCAAGAATCCGCGCAGGCGCGGCGCCCAGCCACGGTGCGAAACCCTTTTCAATCAGCTCACCGATCGGCGAACGCGGAATCAATACACGCTCATCGACGATGAACGACATGCCGCAGAACCACGCCTCACCCAACAGATAAGCGGTGGGAATGCGTTCTTCGATGCGCCGCTTGAGCAAACGCTGCAGCTTGACCAGCTCATCGTCTTCCAGATTGCAGTCGAGGTAGCTGTCAGCAATTTCCCACGGCAAGTGCAAGGCACCCAACACCAGTTGACGGGCTTCGTCCCAGGCGTTGTCGGTCCCATGGCCGAAAAACAGATCCTCCCCATGGAAGCGGCTGACGGCCCAACGGATATGGTCACGCAGGGTACGAAGTCGGGAAGTGATCACGGGGTAAACTCCAGAAAAAACGACTGGCGATTCTAACAGCCAAAACGCGTTACGACGACGCAGGAAAAACACCGGCTCAGATGTAGGACATATCCATTTTTATCGCTGGCTATTGAACAAAACGAGGATATTGACAAGGCTGCAGGCCAGTAACGACGGCGCCTACGATGGTAGCGATTCACAGAAGCGCTCAGCCAGAGGACAATGTCGCAAAAGCCCCACTCCAAGGAGCCCCAGAATGTCCGTTCCAAAAACGATGTTTCAACTCAGCGGTCGCGGTTATGCCGCCGCCAATCTGAGCCATGCGACCCTTGTCATCATCGATGCCCAGAAAGAATATCTCAGCGGCCCCCTGGCCCTGGTCGGCATGGATGCTGCCGTCGCGAACATCAAGCAGCTGGTGAGCGCTGCCCGCGCAGCCGGCCGTCCTATCGTGCATGTGCGCCACCTCGGCACCGTCGGCGGGCTGTTCGATCCGCAAGGCGAGCGCGGTGAATTCATCCCGGGCCTCGAACCACAGAGCGACGAAACCATCATCGGCAAGTTGCTGCCGAGTGCGTTTCACGGCACCGAACTGCTGGACCGCCTGCAAAATCTCGGCTCCCTGGACCTGATCGTATGCGGTTTCATGAGTCACTCCAGCGTCAGCACCACCGTGCGCGCCGCGAAAAACCTGGGCTTTCGCTGCACCCTCGTTGAAGACGCCTGTGCAACGCGCGACTTGCCCTACAAGGGTGGCGTGTTGAGCGCCGACCACGTTCAACAGACCGAAATGGCGATCATGGCGGACAACTTCGCCACCCTCGCCCTGACCCACGATCTGATCTGATCGACGCTTGATGAGCGGTTCATGTCGCCGCTCATCCGCAAAAGCCTCTCGTTCGCTGTAAATGTCATAGCCTCAGGAACATCCCGGTCAACTCCCGGTCGAAGGGCCGATACCCATTGAGGAAGGTCGGAATGAAGTTATCCGATGGTTTTGACGCACGCCGCTTGCGGCCCAAAGGCCAAAGCAACTGGCGTTTTCGATTCGGCGCAGCCTTTGCTGCCTTGCTGGCAACGTGCGGTGTGTTGCTGGCGATGGCCGGCGCCGCCAGCCTGCTGGGCCACCCGCCGGCACTCGGCGAGCTGAATGCCAGCCCGCTGGGCTCGGCAATCATTCTGGCGGTCGGTCTGTTCCTGCTCTACCTGGGCGTTTGGCTGTGGCGGCGTTGCCGTCGCCGCGCGCGCCAGTCGCAAGAGCTGAACATGTCCCCGCATCTGATGAAAAAACACGACTGAATTGACGGCCTGACGTTTACCGGGCCCCAATTGTTATCGGTCGTGTCTCGACTTGGGTAAACTGGCCGCCCTTCGCGGAGGCTGATATGCAAGACAACGATTTTTCCCTGTTCAAAAGCGCGATCCAAGGCGTCAAGCCGATCAAGCACGATCGCGCCGAAACCGGCAAACCCAAGGCTGACCGCGCGCAGATCGCCAAGCTGCGTCAAGCCGCTACCGTGCGCACCGATGCCACCACCGTTGACGGCCTGTCCGATCAGTTCGTGATCGACGTCGGCCCGGAAGACGAGCTGATGTGGGCGCGCGACGGCGTGCAGGAAAGCCAGATGCGCAAGCTCAAGATCGGGCAAATTCCCTTCGAAGGCAGCCTCGACCTGCACGGCATGAGTGTGGAAAAGGCCCGGGAAACGCTCTGGGCGTTCCTGGCGGAAGCAACCAAATTCGAAATCCGCTGCGTGCGCGTCACCCACGGCAAAGCCGTGCGCCTGGACGGCAAGCGGCCGATGATCAAAAGCCACGTCAACACCTGGCTGCGCCAGCATTCACAGGTACTTGGCTTCACGTCGTGCCAGGCGAAACATGGTGGTGCCGGCGCGGTTTATGTGATGCTCAAACGCACCATGATGGAAGGTCGCGACGAGTAAAGCTGTTGCGCCGCGCTTGCAGCGTCGTATCCGCCACACCGATCTGGCTACTGACTGACCACTCAGCGCAGGCATACCGACTTGCAATGATATGGGAGCTCCCGTAATACTTCGCAGATGGAATTTAAAGAAAGACTCAAAACAGCCCGCCAACACGCCAAGCTCAATCAGACCGAGCTTGCCGAGCGCGCGGGGCTGACTCAAACCTCAATCTCCGACCTCGAGCGCGGGAAATCGAAAGCGACAGCCTTTGTTGCCCAGATCGCTTCAGTGTGTGGCGTTTCACCGATGTGGCTGGCTGAAGGTGTCGGCGACATGCTTAAAGGAGTCTCCCCCCCTCCAGACATTTCAATGTCAGACATCCAGCCTTGGGACGACAGCACCCCCCTGGATGACGATGAGGTTTATGTCCCCTTCCTGCGTGAAGTTGAGCTGGCGGCGGGTTCAGGCCGATTCGTGATCGCAGAAAACGACAGCGCCAGGCTGCGTTTCTTCAAGAAAGACCTGCGTCACAATAACGTGCAGTTCAACAACGCCAGGTGCGTGCGGGTGAGCGGGAACAGCATGTTCCCGGTACTGCGCGACGGCGCCACCGTTGGCATGAACATTGGCAAGAATTCGCTGGGCGACATCGTCGACGGCGACATGTACGCGATCAACCACAACGGCCAGCTCCGCGTGAAACAAGTCTACCGACTGCCCAGCGGGATCCGGCTACGCAGCTTCAACCGTGACGAGCATCCGGACGAGGACTACACCTTCGCCGAGATCCAGGAGCAGCAGATTGCGATCCTGGGTCATGTCTTTTGGTGGGCAATGTATTCGCGGTGAACCGAGTTGCGGTGATTCGTGAACGTCCAGTGCCATAACGTGCAATACAGCAAATCGACGCACATCCAAGAGGAGCCCGCCAAGCGCGGGCTTTTTTACATCTGGAATACAGGCACAGAATAAAATATGGGAATACCCGTTTACACAAAATATAGGAACGCCTATATTCATATTCAAGCCAACGGGAAATCGATCGGAAGCTGCCAACTATCACTTCTGCCCATTCATTGAGTGGGCAGTGGGATGTAGGCCTGCATCAAACGCAAGGCTCACCAGAGCAAAAAGCGACATCAATGGACTGAGGTAAAAACCATGACTGTAGACATCAGCAACTTCACCATCGCTACCCCGCTTCCAATCTCCGACACCAACCCGATTGCGCTTGAGCTCATCGGCTGGCGCGCACTGCTCGAATGCCCCGACGTCATCTCAATGCTTGAAGATGGTTCGCTGCAGATGACGGCGCCGACGCTTGGGGCGTCCAGCAAGAGCACGCTACGAACTCGCTGTGAGTGGAAGGAGCCAGGTTACTGGCTGTTCTCCAGCGCAGCGGACCACTGGAACCGCCAGGAAATGCGACTGACCAAAGTCAACTCGCTGCAGAAAGTCGTGATTGGCCAAATTCATGTGAAGGGTTCAGAACGACCTCCGGTGAAGGTGTTCTGGAACAAAGGAAAAATCACCATGGGGTTCCGGTCAAGCTACCTCCAGGACGATCCGGTCAACTCGACGGTGTTGGAAAACGTACCGCTCGGTGCACTTTTCAAAATCAACATTCACGCCAACTCGAGCGGCGCCGTTTCTGTATCGGCCAGCTGTAACGGCGTCAAATCCACTTCCGCGATCATGCGCCTCGACAACACTTGGGACACGAAAACGCTTGCCTTTCACGGCGGCGTGTACAACCAGATCGATTACTCCGACACCACCGACCCGCTAGACGGTTCTGTCTGCATCATCAGCGATCTGTCGATCACTCACGCCTGATAGACCTGCTCGGCCTGATGAGCAAAACAGGTTTCAGGGGAACATCACTGCTGCAGCCTGGCGACAGGCTGTAGCGGGATGCGGATAAAATCCGGCAGGCCTGGCGACCGACAAACACTTGCAGGCCGCAACGACCGATTTTGGGCTTCGCGCCCGCTGGCAATACAACTGCCGTCACACATACGCTACCATGTGCCTCATGTCGGGGATGAACCCTGCGTTTTATTGCCACTCGGCTCGGTCGTAGCGTTCAGATGTTGCTATCGACCACGCCCGACGAATCAACTCCGGCATCGACCAGAGTGAACGGGCCGTTTGAAACGAGCTCGATTGGTACAACATTGGTACAGACAGAAACAGTACCCCTCTGAAACCCTTATGGAATCAGCCCCTGTGACACTGGAACAGAATTACACCGCGATTCTCGGCCAATTGGGCGAGGACGTCTCCCGCGAGGGCCTGCTCGACACGCCAAAACGTGCCGCCAAAGCCATGCAGTACCTCTGCCGCGGTTATGAACAGACACTGGAAGAAGTCACCAACGGTGCCTTGTTCAGCTCCGACAACAGCGAAATGGTGCTGGTGAAAGACATCGAGCTCTACTCGTTGTGCGAACACCACCTCCTGCCGTTCATCGGCAAAGCCCACGTCGCCTATATTCCGAGCGGCAAAGTGCTGGGCCTGTCGAAAGTCGCGCGGATCGTCGATATGTACGCCCGCCGCCTGCAGATCCAGGAAAACCTCAGCCGCCAGATCGCCGATGCGGTCCAGCAAGTCACCGGCGCCCTGGGCGTTGCGGTGGTGATCGAGGCCAAGCACATGTGCATGATGATGCGCGGTGTGGAAAAGCAGAATTCGACGATGATCACCTCGGTGATGCTCGGTGAGTTCCGCGAAAACGCGGCGACCCGCAGCGAGTTTCTCAGCCTGATCAAGTAATTCGCAGCAACGAAGAAAACCGGCATTCATCGCCGGTTTTTTTTCGTCTGCGAAAAATCAGGTAAGCTGCGCGCCTTCTTTCGCCCCGTGAGGCTTGTACCGTGTTCGTTAAAGCGCTTCGTGTCGGCCTCGGCCAACTGATCATCTTCATCGACTTCATCACCCGTCCCGGCAAGAAGCAGCGCCCTGCCGCCGCCCAGGCTCAGGTTGAAGCGGCTGCCAAGGACCTGACGCTGTATCAGTTCCACGCCTGCCCGTTCTGCGTGAAAACCCGCCGCACCCTGCGCCGCCTGAATGTGCCGGTGGCGTTGCGTGATGCGAAGAACAACGAGCAGGATCGTCAGGTTCTGCTGGAGCAAGGCGGCAAAATCAAAGTGCCGTGCCTGCGCATTGAAGAGAATGGCCAGACCACCTGGATGTATGAGTCCAAGGTGATCATTGATTATCTGGACAAGCGATTCGCGGCGGCGTGAGGTTTGTGGTGTGGCTGACGGCCTCTTCGCGGGCAAGCCTCGCTCCTACAGGTTATGCATCTTCTGTAGGAGCGAGGCTTGCCCGCGAAGGCGTCGGATCAACCACCACAAATCTCAAACAAAAAAAAACCGGCCCATGAGCCGGTTTTTTTTATCTCTGCGATCAGGCCGCTTCCGCAGCCTGCGCCTGTCGCACCACCGCCGCCAATCGCTTCAACCCTTCATCCAGCCGCGCCGGATCGATGTGGCTGAAGTTCAGCCGTAAATGCCCCGGGTGATTGTCCGGCTCTGGAAAAAACGGCTCACCCGGCATGAACGCCACATCCGCCGCCAGTGCAGGCTTGAGCAACGTGCGCGTGTCCAGCGGTTGTTTCAGCGTCAACCAGAAAAACAGCCCGCCCTGCGGCACGTTCCACTCTGCCAAATCAGAAAAATGCGTTTCCAGCGCCGACTGAAACGCATCCCGGCGCACCCGGTAAAAATCCCGCAGTTCACTCAGGTGCTGCTGGAATTTCTCGGTACCGATCCATTGCAGCGCTTGCCACTGGCCGACGCGGTTGGTGTGCAGATCGGCGGACTGCTTGAGCTTCAGCAAATGCGGAAACAGGTCCGGACTGGCAATCAGGTAGCCGACTCGCAGCCCCGGCAACAAGGTTTTCGACACGGTGCCGGTGTAGATCCAGCTGGTCTTTTTCAAGCGGCTGACGATTGGCCTGGCACTGCCGCCATCAAACGTCAGCTCGCGATACGGCTCGTCTTCGATCAGGGTGACGCCAAACTCATCCAGCAACGCCGCGACCGCATCGCGCTTGGCCTCGCTGTAGCGCACCGCCGACGGGTTCTGGAAAGTCGGGATCAGGTAGATGAAAGCAGGCTGGTGTTTTTCCAGACGCGTGCGCAGCTCAAGCAGATTAGGGCCATCGGCTTCCAGCGGCACGGTGATGCAGTCGGCGCCAAACAGTTGAAAGATCTGCAACGCCGCCAGGTACGTCGGCGCTTCGAGCAGGATCTCGGTGCCTTTGTCGATGTAGAGCTTGGCCGCCAGATCGAGGGTTTGCTGCGAGCCGCTGACCACCAATACCTGACTCGCCTCACAGGGCACGCCCAGTGCTCGCGCCTCGGCCGCCAAGGCTTCGCGCAACGCCGGCTCCCCTTCGCTCATGCCGTATTGGCCAATGGACAGCGGCATGTCGACCCATTCGACTTTCGGCAGCATGACTTCGGCCGGCAAGCCACCGGCGAACGACATCACTTGCGGGCGCTGGGCGGCGGCGAGGATTTCACGAATCAAAGAACTTTTAAGGCGCGAGACACGTTCGGAAAAAGCCATGGGAGGTCACCGGTAGCGAGGCCTGAGGAAAATGAGTCAAACTGGTTGACCGAAATTACGACAACCCGGACGGATACGTCAACATGCTTGACCTTAAAAATCCCGCCTCCCAGCAACAGGCCATGGAAGCGTTTTTCTTCGGCTACCAGGCGTTCACCGCCAAGGCCGACGAAATGCTGGAGCGTCGCGGCTTGAGCCGGGTGCATCAACGCATCGTGTTTTTCATCGCCCGATACCCGAATCTCAGCGTCAAGGAGTTGCTGGCATTGCTCGGCGTGAGCAAGCAGGCACTGAACATTCCACTGCGCCAGTTGGTGGAAATGCACCTGGTGGACAGCGTTGCGTCCGAGACCGACAAGCGTAAGCGGTTGCTGGAACTGACCGTGGAAGGGGCGCGGTTTGAGCAATCGTTGCGACGTGAGCAGGTGAAACTGCTGGAGCGGGTGTTTGCCGAGGCTGGGGAGACGGCGGTGAATGGGTGGTTGGCGGTGAATCTGGCGTTGGGGGAAAACCAGCAGAAGATGTGACCTCGAGTCAGTCTTCGCGGGCAAGCCTCGCTCCTACAGAATATTCGCCGCTTTTGTAGGAGCGAGGCTTGCCCGCGAAGGCGTCCTTTCTGGCGATATATCCCTATTGCCAAACTTTTCGTCTACAAAATCAAAAACATTATTTGCATTATTTGTATACAAAAGCATAATCCACTGCGTGCGAGTTCCTGACCAAGCGGTCAACAAATTCGCGAATGCCTCAAAGGGCCGCTGCCACCCTCATGGGTCCGGCCCTGGAAATAACAATAAAACTCTTGAGGAGTACTCGCTGTGGAAAGCCGCAAATCCGAAGCCCCGTCGCTGGAACTCTCGCCGCCATTACGCAATGGCTGGCTGGAACGCATCTTCAAACTCAGCTTGCATGGCACCACGGTGAAGACCGAGTTGATTGCCGGTCTGACAACCTTCATCACCATGGCTTACATCATCTTCGTCAACCCCAACATCATGGCCGACGCCGGGATCGATCACGGCGCGGCATTCGTTGCAACGTGCATCGCGGCTGCACTGGGTTGTCTGTTGATGGGCCTGTACGCCAACTGGCCGGTCGGCCTCGCGCCGGGCATGGGCCTCAACGCCTTCTTCACCTACACCGTGGTCGGCACCATGGGCTACAACTGGGAAACCGCACTCGGTGCAGTGTTCGTGTCCGGTGTGTTGTTCATGATCCTGACCTTCTCCAAGATCCGCGAATGGCTGCTCAACAGCATTCCGGTGAGCCTGCGTTTTGCGATGGGCGCCGGCGTAGGTCTGTTCCTCGGCCTGATCGGCTTGAAAACCGCCGGTATCGTTGTCGATAGCCCGGCAACGCTGATCAAGCTCGGCTCGCTGCGTGAACCCGGCCCGCTGCTCGCCGCGATCTGCTTCCTGATGATCGCCGTGCTCAGTTACCACAAGGTGTTCGGTGCGATTCTCATCAGCATCATCACCGTAACGCTGGCCGGCTGGGGTCTGGGCCTGGTGCATTACGAAGGGATCATGTCGGCACCGCCGAGCCTGGCACCGACCTGGATGGCCATGAACGTCGCCGGCGTATTCAACGTCAGCATGATCAGCGTAGTGCTGGCCTTCCTCTTCGTGCACATGTTCGACACTGCCGGCACTTTGATGGGCGTCGCCCAGCGCGCCAACCTGGTGAACGCGGACGGCCGCATCGAAAACCTCTCCCGCGCCATGAAAGCTGACAGCGCCTCCAGCGTATTCGGCGCCGTAGTGGGTGTCCCTCCGGTAACAAGCTACGTGGAAAGTGCCGCGGGTGTAGCCGCTGGTGGTCGGACTGGTCTTACCGCAGTGACCGTAGGTGTGCTATTTATTGCAGCCATGTTTTTCGCACCGCTGGCTGGCATGATCCCCGCTTATGCAACAGCCGGCGCGCTGATTTACGTGGCGATGCTGATGATGGGCGGCATGGCGCACATCGAATGGGACGAAGCGACCGACAGCATTCCGGCGATCGTCACTGCGATCATGATGCCGCTGACCTTCTCGGTCGCCGACGGTATTGCGCTGGGCTTCATCACCTATGTGGCGTTGAAAGCCGGCACCGGTAAATACAAGGAAATTTCCGTGAGCCTGTGGGTGCTCTGCGCGATCTTCATCGCCAAGTTCATCTTCTTGTAAACACAGGTACTCGCTTGAAAACAGCCTCACCCCGTCGGGTGAGGCTTTTGTGCAAATGGAGGAAAGTGATGAGTCTGGAAACCTGGCTGCTGTTCAGCGGCGCTGCGCTGGTGGTGATCCTGATCCCGGGGCCACTGTCGTTGCTGATGATCAGCAACAGTTTGAATTACGGTTTGCGTCGTTCTTACCCGGCGTTTTTGGGTGGCGTGATTGCGTCGATCTGCTTGCTCAGCGCTTCCGCGCTGGGATTGGGGGCGTTGTTGCTGGCTTCGGAACAGCTGTTCAGCGCATTGAAAATCGTCGGTGCGCTGTACCTGTTCTACCTCGCCTGGCAGAGCTGGCAGCAATCGCGCCAGCCATCGGTCGGCGCCGAAGTGCCCCAAGCTGCGCCGGTGCCGCGTTTCCGTGCCCTGTTCGGGCGCGCATTTGTGCTGGGTGCGAGCAATCCGAAAGACATCCTGTTCTTCGCCGCGTTCCTGCCGCAGTTCTTGAGCGCCGGGCAACCGTTCCTGCCGCAGTTGCTGGTGATGATTGCCACGTGGACAGTGTTGGATCTGCTGTGCAAATTGGCTTACGGGTTAGGTGCCCATGGTGCGGCGCGGTATCTGCGCAGTGGCAAGGGGCAGAGCTGGTTTAACCGCGTAAGTGCCGGGTTGTTTAGCGGCGCCGGCGCAGCGTCGCTGTTGAGCCGTTAAGAGCTTCGCGGGCAAGCCTCGCTCCTACGAGTTTTATGTCGATCACATTTATCGGGAACGACACAAAACCTGTAGGAGCGAGGCTTGCCCGCGAAGGCGTCGGCACATTCCTCGGGACGAAAAAAAGCCCGCAGTGTGAGCGGGCGAAAGACCAAAGAAGCTATATGCGCAGTCGCTTCTCGGAGGCGACAGCTGCTTGGGGGATCAGCTGCCGCGGTACGTGGAATAGCTATAAGGCGAAATCAGCAGCGGCACATGGTAGTGATCCTGTTCCGCGGAGATGCCAAACCGCAGCACCACCACATCCAGGAACGCAGGCTCCGGCAGCTGAACGCCACGGGCGCGGTAGTAATCGCCCGCATGAAACTGAACCTGGTAGACCCCGGTGCGGTAGTCATCGCCCTGCAGCAGCGGTGCATCGACGCGGCCGTCGCTGTTGGTGATTGCGCTGGCGACCAATTCCAGCTGCGAGCCTTCAACGCGGTACAACTCGACCTTGATCGAGCTGCCCGGGCAACCGTGTGCAGCGTCCAAAACGTGTGTAGTCAAACGTCCCATTGATTCTGCGCGCCTGCCTGCGTGGAGCAGTCAGACCTCGCGCCTCCCGAAGTCAGTTGAAAAGGAGACCGCACCGATTCGGAGCACGAAAAGCTGCGGCGAGCGACTGATTAAGACACTTTTCATAAAAATTGTACACAATAAAAACGACATTTTTGCAGCCAGCACCGCCATTCAAGGATTCGCAGTCAATCTGACGCTAAACCATGCGAGCAGCGGACCTTCTATCCATTAGCTGACCAACTGGGCAGGTTTCTTGCAGTATCACTCCAAGATGACAGCAGATGAAAAATGCGAAAATTCAGGCTTACAAAGTGGATATAAAGTTGTATACAATCAGCCCATCGCTGTGACGCCAGCCTGTCACTCCATCGCCAGGCCGCCACACAACCTGTCAACGAATAAGAAGGAAGACTGCAGTGAGCGCTGACTACCCACGCGACCTGATCGGTTACGGCAGTAACCCTCCTCACCCACACTGGCCGGGCAATGCGCGCATCGCCCTGTCTTTCGTGCTCAATTACGAAGAAGGCGGCGAGCGCAACATCCTGCACGGCGATAAAGAGTCCGAAGCCTTCCTTTCGGAAATGGTCTCGGCGCAGCCGCTGCAAGGCGCGCGCAACATGAGCATGGAATCCCTTTACGAGTATGGCAGCCGCGCCGGCGTCTGGCGGATTCTGAAACTGTTCAAGGAATTCGACATTCCACTGACCATTTTCGCCGTGGCCATGGCCGCCCAGCGTCACCCGGACGTGATCCGCGCGATGGTTGATGCCGGTCACGAGATCTGCAGCCACGGCTATCGCTGGATCGACTACCAGTACATGGACGAAGCACAGGAACGCGAGCACATGCTCGAAGCGATCCGCGTCCTCACCGAAATCACCGGCGAACGCCCACTGGGCTGGTACACCGGCCGCACCGGCCCGAACACCCGTCGGCTGGTGATGGAAGAAGGCGGCTTTCTCTACGACTGCGACACCTACGACGACGACCTGCCCTACTGGGAACCGAACAACCCGACCGGCAAGCCGCACCTGGTGATCCCGTACACCCTGGACACCAACGACATGCGCTTCACCCAGGTCCAGGGCTTCAACAAGGGCGACGACTTTTTTGAATACCTCAAAGACGCTTTCGATGTGCTGTACGCCGAAGGTGCCGAAGCGCCGAAAATGCTCTCGATCGGTCTGCACTGCCGGCTGATCGGCCGTCCGGCGCGTCTGGCCTCGCTCAAGCGCTTTATCGAATACGCTAAAAGTCATGAACAGGTGTGGTTCAGCCGCCGTGTCGACATCGCTCGCCACTGGCACGAAACCCACCCGTACCAAGGGGCTGCCCAATGAGCACCTTTCAAACCCTGAAACCCTCGACCCTGAGCCGCGACGCGTTCGTCGCCGCTTTCGCCGACATCTACGAACATTCGCCATGGGTGGCCGAGAAGGCCTTCGACCTGGGCCAGGACGCTTCGATCGACGAGATCGAAACCCTGCACCAGCGCATGAGCGACATCCTGTTGAGCGCTGATCACGAAAGCCAGCTGGCCCTGATCAACGCTCACCCGGACCTGGCCGGCAAAGCCGCCGTCCAGGGCCAGTTGACCGAAGCCAGCACCAATGAACAGGCTGGCGCCGGTATTCACCAATGCACGGCCGAAGAGTTTTCTCGCTTCACCGAGCTGAACGACGCCTACAAAGCCAAGTTCAAGTTTCCCTTCATCATGGCGGTAAAAGGCAGCAACCGGCATCAGATCCTCGCGGCGTTCGAAACGCGCATTCACAACCCGGCAGAAACCGAGTTCAAGTGCGCGCTGGCGGAGATCAACAAAATTGCCCTGTTCCGATTACTGACCCTATAGCGAGCCTTGCCCGAGCGACATTGGACGCAAACATCGCCCAGGGCACTGCAAGCATCCCAAGCCAACTTATTAAAGGCAGACAAGAAGAATGAAAGCTTACGCCGTACCTTTCGAGAAGTTCGTCAACCTGGCCGACGCCCGCCTGGGCACCAAAATCATTTCGGTCACCGATGACTGGTTCGCAGACGCCAACCGTCTGTTCCAACCGACCCCGGCCGTGTGGAAGGAGGGCGTGTTCGATGACAACGGCAAGTGGATGGACGGCTGGGAATCGCGTCGCAAACGCTTCGAAGGCTACGACAGCGCGGTCATCCGCCTGGGCGTGCCGGGTTCGATCAAAGGCGTAGACATCGACACTTCATTCTTCACCGGCAACTTCCCGCCGTCGGCTTCGCTGGAAGCCTGCTTCCTCGCGTCTGGCGAACCGGACGACAACACCCAGTGGACTGAAGTGCTGTCGGCCGTCGAGCTGCAAGGCAACAGCCATCACTACCACGAAATCAGCAACGACCAGGCCTTCAGCCACCTGCGCTTCAACATCTACCCGGATGGTGGCGTGGCCCGTCTGCGTGTCTACGGCATTCCGTTCCGCGACTGGTCCGCTGTGGGTGACAACGAGCAAGTCGACCTGGCCGCCGCCCTGAACGGTGGCCGCGCCCTCGCCTGCTCCGACGAACACTTCGGCCGCATGAGCAACATCCTCAACCCGGGCCGTGGCATCAACATGGGCGACGGCTGGGAAACCGCACGTCGTCGCACGCCGGGCAATGACTGGGTGATCGTCGCGCTGGGTCATGCCGGCGAGATCGAAAAAGTCGTCGTCGACACCCTGCACTTCAAGGGCAACTACCCGGACACCTGCTCGATCCAGGGCGCCTTTGTGAAGGGCGGCACCGACAGCCAGATCGAAACCCAATCGCTGTTCTGGCGCGAACTGTTGCCGGCGCAGAAACTGGAAATGCACGCCGAACACACCTTCGCCGAGCAGATCAAGGCACTGGGCCCGATCACCCACATCCGCCTGAACGTGTTCCCGGATGGCGGTGTGAGCCGCCTGCGCGTCCTGGGCAAGGTTGCTAAATAAGCGGTGAGGCCTTCGCGGGCAAGCCTCGCTCCTACAGGTTTCTCAAACCGTAGGAGCGAGGCTTGCCCGCGAAGACGACAGAACAAACAACATTGAATTCGGATAAGAAGACCAGCATGCGCACACTGACGATTGAACCGCTGACCAAAGAAGCCTTCGCCCCTTTCGGTGACGTGATCGAAACCGACGGCAGCGATCACTTCATGATCAACAACGGTTCGACCATGCGCTTTCATAAACTGGCGACGGTGGAAACCGCCACGCCAGAAGACAAGGCGATCATCAGCATTTTCCGCGCCGACGCGCAGGACATGCCGCTGACCGTCAGCATGCTGGAGCGTCACCCGCTGGGCAGCCAGGCTTTCATTCCGCTGCTCGGCAACCCCTTTCTGATCGTGGTCGCGCCACTTGGCGATGAACCTGTATCAGGCTTGGTCCGCGCCTTCGTCACCAACGGCAGGCAGGGCATTAATTACCATCGCGGCGTCTGGCACCACCCGGTGCTGACGATCGAAAAGCGGGATGACTTCCTGGTGGTTGATCGCAGTGGCACAGGCAATAACTGCGATGAGCATTTTTTCAAAGAGGATGAGCGTTTGATCCTCGCCCCCCACCAATAAGAGAAGGTCCGATCACGCGACAACAAGCGTGACGGGCGAGAGGTAAAGACTGTGGAAGCACATCTGTTGGAATGGCTGAACCTGAGCGTGCGCTGGGTTCACATGATTACTGGCGTGGCCTGGATCGGTGCGTCGTTCTATTTCGTCTGGCTGGAAAACAACCTCAATCGGGTCAACCCGAAAAGCGGTCTGGCCGGTGATTTGTGGGCGATCCACGGCGGCGGTATCTATCACCTGGAAAAATACAAACTGGCTCCACCGACCATGCCGGACAACCTGCACTGGTTCAAGTGGGAAGCCTACTTCACCTGGATGTCGGGGATCGCGCTGCTGTGCGTGGTGTTCTACTCCAACCCGACGCTGTACCTGCTGGCACCGGGCAGCAGCCTGACCGGCCCTGAAGGGGTCGCACTGGGCATCGCTTCTTTGTTCGTTGGCTGGTTCGTCTACTCCTTCCTCTGCGACTCGGCCCTGGGCAAACGCCCTGCCCTGCTCGGCTTCATCCTGTTCGTGCTGATCATCGGCGCCGCCTACGGCTTCAGCAAAGTGTTCAGCGGTCGTGGTGCGTACCTGCACGTCGGCGCGATCATCGGCACCATCATGGTCGGCAACGTGTTCCGCATCATCATGCCGGCGCAGCGCGCACTGGTAGCGGCGATTGCCGAGAACCGCACGCCCGATCCGGCACTGCCGGCCAAAGGCCTGCTGCGTTCGCGTCACAACAACTACTTCACCTTGCCGGTGCTGTTCATCATGATCAGCAACCACTTCCCGAGCACTTATGGCAGCCAGTACAACTGGCTGATCCTGGCCGGGATCGCAGTGTTGGCGGTGTTGGTGCGTCACTACTTCAACACCCGTCATGACAGCCACAAGTTTGCCTGGACCTTGCCCGTCGCAGCCGTGGGCATGATCTGCCTGGCTTACGTAACTGGCCCGGCGCAGATGCCAAGCGCACCTGAAGTGGCCAAGGCACCTGGCACCATCGAGTACCAGCCGCTGCCGGAAACCGCCCTCGGCGGTGGTGCCAAACCTGCCGTCGCGAAACCTGCTGAAGCACCGGTCCAGGCGGCAAACGCCGGCCCGGGTTTCGACAAAGTGCACAGCGTGATCCAGGAACGTTGCGCGGTATGCCACTCGGCCAAGCCGACCAGCCCGTTGTTCAGCGCAGCACCGGCCGGCGTGATGTTCGATACCCCCGAGCAGATCCGCCAGAACGCGGCGCGCATCCAGGCTCAAGCCGTCACCAGCCAGATCATGCCACTGGGCAACATCACCCAGATGACCCAGCAGGAACGTGACCTGATCGGCGCGTGGATTGTTCAGGGAGCCCCGACCAATTAACCGTTGAAAAGCTTCGCGGGCAAGCCTCGCTCCTACAGGTTTTGCGTCGTTCACAAATGATGCAAATCGCCCCAGAACCTGTAGGAGCGAGGCTTGCCCGCGAATGGCCGCAACGCGGTCTTCCCTGATGCACAAAATCACAAGAATAAAAAAGATCCGAGGTGTTGCATGTCCGAGCTATCCCAAGCGCGCATCCCCGACGCACCCGCCATTCAGCGTTTGCCCCTTTTGCAACTGATCCTGGTCGGTCTGCAACATGTTTTGCTGATGTACGGCGGAGCCATCGCGGTGCCGCTGATCATCGGACAGGCCGCTGGCCTGAGTCGTGAAGAAATCGCCTTCCTGATCAACGCCGACCTGCTGGTGGCCGGCATCGCCACCATCGTCCAGTCGCTGGGCATCGGCCCGATGGGCATTCGCATGCCTGTGATGATGGGCGCCAGCTTCGCCGCCGTCGGCAGCATGGTCGCCATGGCCGGCATGCCCGGTATCGGCCTGCAAGGAATCTTCGGCGCGACCATCGCCGCCGGGTTCTTCGGCATGCTCATCGCACCGTTCATGTCCAAAGTCGTTCGGTTCTTCCCGCCGCTGGTGACCGGCACAGTCATCACCTCGATCGGTTTGTCGCTGTTCCCCGTCGCCGTCAATTGGGCGGGCGGTGGTGCCGGTGCCGCTCAATTCGGCTCACCGATTTACCTGGCCATCGCCGCACTGGTGCTGGCCACCATTCTGTTGGTCCATCGTTTCATGCGCGGTTTCTGGGTCAACATTTCCGTGCTGATCGGCATGTGCCTCGGTTACGTGATCTGCGGGTTGATCGGCATGGTCGACCTCAGCGGAATGGCCCAGGCGCCTTGGCTGCAATTCGTCACCCCGCTGCACTTCGGCATGCCGAAGTTTGAACTCGCGCCGATTCTTTCGATGTGCCTTGTCGTGGTGATCATCTTCGTCGAATCCACCGGGATGTTCCTCGCGCTGGGCAAAATCACCGGCCAGGAAGTCTGCCCACGGATGCTGCGTCGCGGCTTGCTGTGCGATGCCGGTGCGTCGTTCTTCGCCGGTTTCTTCAACACCTTCACCCATTCCTCTTTCGCGCAGAACATCGGCCTGGTGCAGATGACCGGCGTGCGCTGCCGCTCGGTGACAATCGTTGCCGGCGGGTTGCTGGTGGTGTTGAGCCTGCTGCCGAAAGCCGCGTTCCTGGTCGCCTCGATTCCGCCCGCCGTGCTTGGCGGCGCAGCGATTGCGATGTTCGGCATGGTCGCCGCCACCGGGATCAAGATTCTCCAGGAAGCCGACATCGGTGACCGTCGCAACCAATTGCTGGTGGCGGTGAGCATCGGCATGGGCCTGATTCCGGTGGTACGTCCGGAGTTCTTCGCCCACCTGCCGTTGTGGATGAGCCCGATCACCCACAGCGGCATCGCCATGGCGACGTTGAGTGCTTTGGCGCTGAACCTGCTGTTCAACATCCTCGGCGGCAAGGAACGCGCCGCGATCAACGACTGCCACGCCCACTAAGACTGAAACGCACAACCCCCTGTGGGAGCGAGCCTGCTCGCGATGAACCCGAGAACACCGCGTTTATCCAGATAACACGCGTATTCGTTAACGACCATCGCCAGCAAGCCGGCTCCTACAGGGGTGGGGTTTCCTGCGCCTTGAAAATAAAAACAAGAGGGAGCAACAGATGATTCGGACACAGACAAACCTGCTGTTAGGCAGCGGTCTTCTGGCTGCCAGCCAAGCCATGGCCGGCGATTTACTGCTGTGGCAGACCAACAGCCTGAGCTATCTGTACGGCAAGGATTTCGCGATCAACCCGTCGATTCAGCAGACGATCACCTTCGAACACGCCGACCGCTGGAAGTACGGCGACAACTTCCTGTTCGTCGACAGCACTTACTACAACGGCGAAAAAGACCGGAACAAAGGCGTTCATGCCTATTACGGCGAATTCAGCCCGCGCCTCTCCTTCGGCAAAATCCTCGACCGCCGCTTCGAGTTCGGCCCGATCAAGGACGTGTTGCTGGCCATGACCTACGAGAATGGCGAAGACGACACCGAGGCCTACCTGATCGGCCCCGGCTTCGACCTTGCAGTACCGGGCTTCAATTTTTTCACCTTGAATTTCTACTATCGCCAGACCGAAGGCTCGCGCCCCGGGGATGATGTCTGGCAGATCACACCGGCCTGGTCCTACACCGTCCCGCTGGGCCATTCGAACCTGTTGATCGACGGCTACCTCGACTGGGTCGTGGACAACGACCAGAACGCGCGCGGCACCTATCACGCCAACCTGCATTTCAACCCGCAGATCAAATACGACCTGGGCAAGGCTTTGGGCTGGCGGGAGAAACAGGTGTATGTCGGCGTCGAGTACAGCTACTGGAAAGACAAGTACGGCGTGGAAAACAACACCAACTTCGACACCAATGAAAACACCACCAGCCTGCTGGTGAAGGTGCACTTTTAAGATGACCCGCACCAGTGCCCCAAACCTGTCGTCGGTGCGCTGTTGCGGGGCACTTGAGACCCGGCCCTGGAGTCAGTATTCTCCGCGGCCGCCTGAATCCGCTTTAAAAAAAAGCCCGGATTTAATTCCTGACCAGAAAGCCAACTTATCCCGGCCCTGGACGGTATCAAGGCATTCCAACCCCCCTCTCAATCGACGGCTCTTGAGCCGCCGAACGGGAGTTTTTTTGCTTTTCGAAAGCCTTGGCGCAGCTCTTGCTAACAGCACTGAAGCTGACCGATTGGATGATTTTTTACCGCTACGGAAAAAGGCGCCACACCAGAGCGCCGACCTTAAAAAAACAACGTGAAACACCTACTTTTTGGGAGCAACCGAATGAAACGTACGTGCACTAGCCTGATGCTGGCGGGATCCTTGCTGGCCGGGGGCCAGGCCATGGCCAGCGACTTGCTGCAATGGCAGAACAACAGCCTGACCTACCTCTATGGCAAAGACTTCCAGGTCAACCCGCGCATTCAGCAGACCGTGACCTTCGAACACGCCGACGGCTGGAAATATGGGGATAACTTCTTCTTCGTCGACAAGATCTTCTACAACGGCGAAAAGGATTTCAACGTCGGCCCGAACACCTATTACGGTGAGTTCAGCCCACGTATTTCCCTGGGCAAAGTCCTCGACCAGAAAATCGGATTCGGCCCGGTCAAAGACGTGTTGCTGGCCATGACGTACGAGTTTGGTGAAGGCGATACCGAGTCCTATCTGATCGGCCCGGGTTTCGACCTGGCGATTCCCGGTTTCGACTACTTCCAGCTGAACTTCTACCAGCGTCATACCGAAGGCAGCCGTGCGGGCGACAACGTCTGGCAGATCACCCCGGTCTGGTCCTACACCATCCCGGTCGGCGATTCGAGCATCCTGATCGACGGTTTCATGGACTGGGTAGTCGACAACGACTCCAACTCCAAAGGCGATTACCACGCCAACCTGCACTTCAACCCGCAAGTTAAATATGACTTGGGTAAAGCGCTGAATTTTGGCGAGAAGCAGCTGTATGTGGGTGTGGAGTATGACTATTGGTCGGACAAGTACGGGATTAAGGATAGCCAGTACTTCAAGACTGATCAGAGCACGACGAGCTTCCTGGTGAAGTTCCACTTCTGATCCAGCGGCGTCTGTGAGGACGCCTTCGCGGGCAAGCCATGCTCCTACAGGTTTTGTGCCGTTCGCCCATTATGTGAACGACACAAAACCTGTAGGAGCATGGCTTGCCCGCGAAGGTCGCGCCGCCGATCTCAAGCCGGAATCACCGGCTGCACCAACCCAAGAAACCGACACAACTCATCCTTCTTGGCCAACGCATCACGCCGCCCCAGATCTATCAACTCGCTGCAATACCCCGCCTCGAACAGCAGGTAACTCAACACCCCCGCCCCACTGGTCTTGGTCGCCCCCGGACCGCGCAGAAACAGACGCAGCGCTGCCGGCAACTCCTGGCGATGTCGCGCAGCAATCTCATCAATCGGCTGGCTCGGCGAAATCACCAGCACCTCCACCGGCGCTACGCCGAGCGTGCGGGTCGGCGTGCCGGCGGGCATCAGATGGCTGAACTGATTCAAGCGCTGCAGCAGTTCGATGTCACTTTCCAGGCTGTCAATGAACGTACTGTTGAGCATGTGACCGCCGATCTGCGCGAGCGTCGGTTGCTGCCCGGTATAGGCCCGTTGCAGCGGTCGCTCCGGGTCTACACCGCGCGGGTTGCCACTGACGCCCACTACCAGCACGCGGCTGGCCCCCAGGTGCAGGGCCGGGCTGATCGGTGCCGATTGGCGCACCGCGCCGTCACCGAAATATTCCTCGCCGATTTTTACCGGGGCGAACAGCAGCGGGATGGCGGAGCTGGCGAGCAAGTGCTCGACGGTCAACTGCGTGGGAACGCCGATGCGCCGATGGCGCAACCAGGCGTCGATGGTGCCGCCGCCCTGATAGAAGGTGACCGCCTGACCTGATTCGTAACCGAACGCGGTGACCGCCACGGCCTTCAACTGCTTCTGCGCGATGGCTTCGGCGATGCCGGTCATGTGCAATTTATCGTTGAGCAACCCGCGCAGCGGCGAGCTGTTGAGCAGGGCCACAGGCACCTGAGCGCCGATGCCGAGCAGACTGTGGCTGACAAACCGGCTGGCCTGACGGATCACGCCCGGCCAGTCGCTGCGCAAAACCAGATGGCTACGAAACCCTTGCCAGAAAGCGGTCAGGCGTTCGATGGCATTGCGAAAGTCCATCGCCCCGCTGGCGAGGCTGACCGCATTGATCGCCCCGGCCGAGGTGCCGACGATCACCGGGAACGGATTGTTTGCCCCCACCGGCAGCAATTCGGCAATCGCTGCCAGCACGCCGACCTGATAGGCCGCCCGAGCCCCGCCGCCGGAAAGAATCAACCCTGTAACCGGTTCGCCTGGACTCATGCACAACTCTCCATGGTGCTAGTTGGAATTTTCCATTCCCCTGTACCTGTAGGAGCGAGCTTGCTCGCGATGGTCATAAGGACGCCGCGGGGTATCAGGTTCCCCGCGTTAGCGTTGACCACCATCGCGAGCAAGCTCGCTCCTACACAGGGGATCGTGGTTCAGCCGCGTTTTGCGTACAACTTGGGTTCGCCCGGCGGACGACTCTTGAAGCGGCGATGGGCCCAGAGGTATTGCTCCGGGCAGTCGCGCAAGACGCCTTCGATCCATTGGTTGATTCGCAGGCAATCGGCCTCTTCGGTCTCGCCAGGGAAACCTTCGAGCGGCGCATGGATCACCAAGCGATAACCGCTGCCGTCCGCCAGACGCTCTTGCGTGAACGGCACCACCAGCGCCTTGCCCAGCCGAGCAAACTTGCTGGTGGCAGTGACGGTCGCGGCCTGAATCCCGAACAGCGGCACGAAGATGCTTTGCTTGGCGCCGTAGTCCTGATCCGGCGCGTACCAGATCGCCCGGCCGGCCCGCAGCAGTTTGAGCATGCCGCGCACGTCTTCACGCTCCACGGCCAGCGAGTCGAGGTTGTGTCGCTCACGGCCATTGCGCTGGATGTAATCGAACAGCGGGTTCTTGTGCTCGCGGTACATGCCGTCGATGGTGTGTTGCTGGCCGAGCAATGCCGCGCCGATTTCCAGCGTGGTGAAATGCACGGCCATCAGAATCACGCCCTTGCCTTCGCGCTGGGCTTTTTTCAGGTGCTCCAGCCCTTCGACATGCGCCAACCTGGCCAGGCGCTCCCGCGACCACCACCAGCTCATGGCCATTTCAAAGAACGCGATGCCGGTGGAGGCAAAGTTTTCCTTGAGCAGGCGCTTGCGCTCGGCAGCGGATTTTTCCGGGAAGCACAGCTCCAGGTTGCGCTTGGCGATGCGCCGTCGGTCGCCCGCCGCGCGATACATCAATGCACCGAGGGCACGACCAATAAACAGCAGCGCCGGGTAAGGTAACTGAACGATCAGCCACAACAGCCCCAAGCCGCACCACAGCGGCCAGAAACGCGGCATCAGAAATGTTTTTTGAAAACGCGGGCGATCCATTAAAGGTTCCGGAAAGACAATGGCCGCGCATTCTACATCGTTCGACCCGGCTTGCGGCTCGCGAGCGTTCTCGTTATAAGTCTCGGCACTTTTAGTGACAAGCCGTTGTATGCCGACCATGAGCCAAATCGAACCGCAAGACCAGGATCCCGTGTTCCAGTTGAAGGGCAGCATGCTCGCCATTACCGTGCTGGAGCTGGCCCGCAACGACCTCGAAAGCCTTGATCGGCAATTGGCCGCCAAGGTCGCCCAAGCGCCTGGCTTTTTCAGCAACGCGCCGCTGGTACTGGCGCTGGACAAGCTTCCGGCCAGCGAAGGCGCGGTCGATCTGCCAGGCTTGATGCGCGTCTGCCGCCAGCACGGCCTGCGCACGCTGGCGATCCGCGCCAGTCGCATCGAAGACATCGCCGCCGCCATCGCGGTCGACCTGCCGGTGCTGCCGCCCTCCGGCGCCCGCGAGCGTGCGCTGGACCCGCTTGAAGGCACCGTGGCGAAGAAACCGGAAAAACCCGCTGAACCGACGATAAAACCGACGAAAATCATCACCTCGCCGGTACGGGGCGGCCAGCAGATTTATGCCCAGGGTTGCGACCTCGTCGTGATCTCTTCGGTCAGCCCGGGGGCGGAACTTCTCGCCGACGGCAACATCCATGTATACGGACCGATGCGCGGTCGTGTATTGGCCGGGGTCAAAGGCGACACGAAAGCCAGGATTTTCTGTCAGCAAATGAGCGCTGAACTGGTCTCCATCGCAGGCCACTACAAGGTTTCGGAAGATCTGCGTCGCGATCCTTTGTGGGGCGCGGGTGTACAGGTCAGCCTGTCGGGCGATGTGTTGAACATCATTCGGCTTTAACGGATACTGCCGCATTTTCCAAGCATCTCTAAAACGTAGCGAAAACGGCTCAAACGAAGTAGGAAAAAGGCCTAAAGCAGTGTTTACCGGGGGTAAGCGCGGTTCAGGACCGGATTCCAGCCAAGCTGTCCGACTGCAGTCGTTTTTCCAGAGATGTTTTTCAGGGGCTAAATGTCCTTTTTCCTTAGGGGTGAAACACCTTGGCCAAGATTCTCGTGGTTACATCCGGCAAGGGTGGTGTGGGTAAGACCACCACCAGTGCTGCTATCGGTACCGGCCTCGCACTGCGCGGTCACAAAACAGTTATCGTCGACTTCGACGTCGGCTTGCGTAACCTCGACCTGATCATGGGTTGCGAGCGTCGCGTCGTGTATGACTTCGTCAACGTGGTTAACGGCGAAGCCAACCTGCAACAGGCCCTGATCAAAGACAAACGCCTGGAAAACCTCTACGTACTGGCCGCCAGTCAGACCCGCGACAAAGACGCGCTGACTGTCGAAGGCGTGGAAAAAGTCCTGATGGCGTTGAAAGAAGACTTCGAATTCGTGGTCTGCGACTCCCCGGCCGGCATCGAGAAAGGTGCTCACCTGGCCATGTACTTCGCCGATGAAGCGATCGTCGTGACCAACCCGGAAGTCTCCTCGGTTCGTGACTCGGACCGCATGCTGGGCCTGCTGGCCAGCAAATCGCGTCGCGCCGAAAACGGCGAAGACCCGATCAAGGAACACTTGCTGTTGACCCGTTACAACCCGCAACGCGTCAGTGATGGCGAGATGCTCGGCGTCGAAGACGTGAAAGAGATTCTGGCCGTGACCCTGCTGGGCGTCATTCCGGAATCCCAAGCGGTACTCAAGGCTTCCAACTCCGGTGTACCCGTAATTCTTGACGACCAGAGCGACGCCGGTCAGGCGTACAGCGATGCAGTCGAACGTCTGCTGGGTAAAACCGTAGAACATCGATTCCTCGATGTGCAGAAGAAAGGATTCTTTGCGAGTTTGTTTGGAGGTCGGTAATGAACATTTTTGACTTCTTTCGCGCCAACAAGAAGCCAAGTACTGCGTCGGTAGCGAAAGAGCGTCTACAGATCATCGTGGCGCATGAACGCGGCCAACGCAGTACGCCGGATTACTTGCCAGCCTTGCAGAAAGAGCTGGTCGAAGTCATCCGCAAGTACGTCAATATCGGGTCCGATGACGTGCATGTCGCCCTGGAAAACCAGGGTAGCTGCTCGATTCTGGAACTCAATATCACCCTGCCGGATCGCTGAGTCGATCCGTCGGGAGCCACGGCGGCTCAGGCTTTTGCAGCTCCTTGTAGGAGCGAAGCTTGCTCGCGAAGGTGTGTCAGTCGACATTAACGTTGCTGACACACCTTCGCGAGCAAGCTTCGCTCCTACAAGAGCCCTGAAAGCCTGAGTCGCCGTTGGCGTTTGTTACGAGGCTGTTTAATGCCGCTGTCCAACGTCCACATCATCCATCAGGACGCCGCCGTACTGGTGGTGAATAAACCGACCCTGTTGCTTTCCGTCCCTGGCCGGGCCGATGACAACAAGGATTGCCTGATCACCCGCCTGCAAGAAAACGGCTACCCCGAAGCCCGCATCGTCCATCGCCTGGACTGGGAAACCTCCGGCATCATTCTGCTGGCCCGTGACCCGGACACCCATCGCGAATTGTCTCGGCAATTTCACGACCGTGAAACCGAAAAGGCCTACACCGCACTTTGCTGGGGCCAGCCGGAACTGGACAGCGGCAGCATCGACCTGCCCCTGCGCTACGACCCGCCGACCAAGCCGCGCCATGTGGTGGATTTCGAGTTCGGCAAAAACGCCCTGACATTCTGGCGCGTACTGGAACGATGCGGCGACTGGTGCCGCGTTGAACTGACGCCGATCACCGGCCGCTCCCATCAGTTGCGCGTGCACATGCTCTCCATCGGCCACCCGCTGCTGGGTGACGGGCTCTATGCCCACGAGCAGGCGCTGGCCGCCTGGCCACGGCTGTGCCTGCACGCGAGCATGCTCAGCTTCACTCATCCGCAGACCGGTGAACGCCTGCGCTTCGAGTGCCCGGCACCGTTCTAAGCGGAAAAAGCCGAATCTGTAGGAGCGAGGCTTGCCCGCGAAAGCGGAGTGCCAATCGACATCAACTTTGATTGAC